>JAEUKG010000766.1 GCA_016794325.1 Myxococcales bacterium
CGTAGACGTGCTTCACGTAGAAGAAGAGGAGCGTCGCGAGCGCGCCGGCGGCGAAGAGCCCGCCCGCGACCTCGCCGAGCTTCACCGACTCGTCCTTGCGGATCTTGGCCCGGTAGAGCTTGTAGAGCCCCCACGCGGTGGCGAGGACGATGACGGCGTGCGGCACCCACCGCGCCCAGTGGGCGGGCAGGCGCGCCGAGGCGAGGGCGTAGCCCAGGCCCCCCACCAGCGCAGCGAGCACCGCGTAGGCGGCGACCTTCTTCACGCGGTCGCTCATACGGTCACCCGGCGGTGGTAGGTGGCCCACTCGATGGCGGTGAGGATCGCCGCCGCGAGCAGGAGGTAGATCCAGATCTCGCGGCGGACCCCGATCTGGAATCCTTGCAGAGTACCCGCTTTCTTCCCGTCGACGACGAGCTCGGGCGACGGCCCGATCGCGCTCTCGGCCTCGTCGAGGAGGTTCGCCGCGAACTGCACCGTCTGCGGCTCACCGCCCGGGGTCTGCGTCTCGAGCTTGTAGAAGCCGGAGCGCTGGCCGAGGTAGACGGCGCGGCCCTCGTGGACGGGCACGAGCTCGCTCGCGCCGCCGGGCTTCTCGAGCTTCACCTGCGAGGCCTGGCCGCCGACCGGCACCCGCCAGACGTCGCCGGTGCGGAAGCTCGACAGGTACTGCGCGTCCTCGTCGGTGAACCAGTTGATGCTGTTCAGCAGGAGGAGCGGCCACGCGACGCGGAGCGGCAGGTCGCTCCGGCGGACGTCGAAGCCGAGGGCCATGAACTTGAAGCCGCCGCGCGTTCCGGCGACGAGGATCGCGCCCTCCTGCGAGGCCCCCACCGCCTTGTCGCCCGCCTCGGGCACGAGCTTGCGCCCGGCGGCGACGTTCACGTCGTCGAGCGCGGTCCAGCGGACGATGGGGTGCTTTCGCTCGATCTTGTCGAAGCCGGGCGCCTTGATCTCGGCCTCGACCTTCACCGGCACCGCGCCGCCGGGCCGCGGGTCGAGGTAGATCGCGTGGGCCCGCGGCGGCTGGGCCGGGGTGACCCCGTCGAAGATCACGACGTCGTACTTCTGCGTCTGCGCGGCGAGCTTGTCGACGTAGTCGCGGGGCGAGCCCAGGGTGACGTCGAGGTACTCGTCGAGGAGGAGCGCCGCCTCGAGGTACGTGTTGCCGCCGGTGACGACGAGGACCTTGGCGCGGCGGCGCTCGGGCAGGAGCGCGAACGCCCGGTTGTCGGCCGGCAGCTCGTCCCTCGAGTCCTTGAGCGGCTGGAGCTTCGCCTCGAGCGAGCGGCTCGCGCCGGAGAGGTTCGGGTAGAAGCGCGGGAGGCGCTCGCCCGGGCGCAGCCGGAGCTTGGAGAGGTCGACGAGCGCGCCGTCGCCGTAGAGCCCGAGCTCGATGTCCTCCTGCTCGGGGCCGGTGTTCGTGACCTCGAGCATCACCTCGTAGCGGTTCTTGTCGAGCGGGTACCGCCGCACCGAGAACTGGGTGATGGCGACGTTGCGCTTGGCCTGACCGATCGGCACGTAGGTGAGCTTGATGTCGCCGGTGTGCACCACGCCCTGGGCGTCTTCGGCCGGGCCGAGCGAGCCGTCGGAGACGACGACGATCTCGGGGTTGTCGGCGTTGCGCAGGGCGTCGATCGCGAAGCGGAGCGCGCGCGGGAAATCGGCGCGGGCCTCGGTCGGCGTCACCTTCTCGACCGCGCGCTCGAGCTCGGAGGTGTCGCCGCTCATCGGCCCGAGCGCGGTGATGGAGGAGTCCATCTGCGCGACGAGCATCCGGTCGGAGCCGCCCATCCCCCGCACCACCTTCTTCACCTCGTCCTTCGCGGCGTCGAGGCGCGTCTTGGCCGGGGCCGAGACGTCGGTGGCCTGCATCGAGGCGCTCGCGTCGACGAGCACCACGAGCGTGCGCCCCTTGATGATCGAGGCCGCGGCGCGGGGATCGCCGAGGGCGATGACGAGGAGCGCGAGGAGGGCGAGCTGCAGGAGGAGCGAGAGGAGCCGCTTGAGCTTGGAGAAGAGGCTCGTGGCCTCCTTGTCCTTGACGACCTTCTCCCAGAGCTTGATGAACGGGATCGAGACCGTCCGCCGGCGCAGCTTGAGGATGTAGAGCGTCGTGACCGCGAGCGCGGCGACGCCGAAGATCGCGAGGAGCTGCGCGAGCGGCAGTCCGGAGAAGATCACCGGAGGAACCCTCCGCGCCGGAAGACGCGCAAGATGAGCTCGTCGAAGTCGGTGGAGACGTCGGCCTGGATGTGCGGCACCTGCCGGGTGACGCAGAACTGGTCGATCGACGACAGGTAGTGGTCGTAGACCTCCGCGTACTTGCGGAGCACGCCGGGCGTCACCGTGACCTCACGGTCCTCGCCCGTCTCGCAGTCGTAGAGCAGGACGTCGCCGTTCAGCTTCGGCTGGCCCTCGGTGCGGTCGACGACGTGGACGACGAACGGGTCGAACTTGTTGTAGCGGAGGACGTTGATGCCGCGCTCGAAGCCCTCGGGATCGTAGAGGTCGGAGATGAGCACCGCCAGGCCGCGGCGCTTGTTCTGGGCGACGAAGGCCTTGAGGGCGTCGCCGAGGTTGGTCGTCCCCTCGGGCTCGAGCTCCTTCAGGAAGCGGAACACCTTGAAGATGCGGGCCTTGCCGCGCGTCGTCGGCATGCGGTCCATCACCCGGTCGGCGGTGGAGACGATGGAGACCCTGTCGAGGTTCGCGAGCCCGACGTAGGCGAGCGCGGCGCAGACCTTCTTCGCGTACTTCAGCTTCTTCTTGTCGCCGAAGGCCATCGACGCCGAGGCGTCGATGATGAAGTAGATCGCGAGGTCCTCCTCCTCCTCGAAGAGGCGGACGAGGAGGCGGTCCATCTTCTGGTAGACGTTCCAGTCGAGATAGCGGAAGTCGTCGCCTGGCTGGTACTCCCGGTGGTCGGCGAACTCGATGCCGCTGCCGCTCTTCTTGGTGCGGCGCTCGGCGCGCATGCGCCCCGCGAAGACGCGCCGCGACACCAGCGCCAAGTACTCGAGCTTGCGCTGGAAATCGTCGTCGAAGAGCTCCTCCTCGGCGGCCGAGGCGAGCTGCCCCTTCTTGCCGAAGACCGCGTCAAGAAGGCCCAACGGCGGCCTCCTTCACGCCGGCCTTGGTCTCGGGCAGGCCCTTGATGATGGCCTCGAGCACCTGGTCGGTCTTCACGCCCTCGGCCTCGCCCTCGAAGTTGAGGAGGACGCGGTGGCGCAGCGCCGGCAGGGCGGAGACGCGCACGTCGTCGATGCTCGCGGCGAAGCGCCCCTCGAAGAGGGCGCGGATCTTCGCCGCGAGGAGGACCGACTGCGCGCCGCGCGGCGACGCGCCGAAGCGCACGAACCGCTTGACGATGTCGGGCGGCGAGTCGCTGTCGGGGTGGGTGGAGAGCACGACGCGGATGGCGTAGTCCTGCACGTGCTTGGCGACCGGGACCTGGCGCACGAGCCGCTGCATCACGAGGATCTCGTCGCGGTTCAGCACCGAGGTGCGGCGGCCGATGCCCTCGCCGGTCGTGAGGTCGAGGATCTCGTGGAGCTCCTCGCGGTTCGGGAACGGGACGTGGAGCTTGAAGAGGAACCGGTCGAGCTGCGCCTCGGGCAGCGGGTACGTGCCTTCCATCTCGAGCGGGTTCTGCGTCGCGAGGACGACGAACGGCTCCTGCAGCTCGTAGGTGTTGCGTCCCACCGAGACGCGGTGCTCGGCCATCGCCTCGAGGAGCGCGCTCTGGGTCTTCGGCGTCGCGCGGTTGACCTCGTCGGCGAGCACGATGTTCGCGAAGATCGGGCCCTTCCGGAACTCGAAGAACTTCCCGCCGCCCTGCTGCTCGTCGATGATCGTGGTGCCGAGGATGTCGGCCGGCATCAGGTCCGGCGTGAACTGGATGCGGGAGAAGTTCAGGCTGAGGGCCTCGGAGAGGGTGCGGACGAGCATCGTCTTGCCGAGGCCGGGGACGCCCTCGAGGAGCGCGTGGCCGCCCGCGAGCATGCAGGTGAGCACCCCGTCGATGACCGCCTTGTTCCCGATGATCGCCTTGCCGATCTCGGCGCGGACGGTGCGGATCTTCTGCTGGAACTCCTCGACCTGTGCCTCGACGCCGCTGTCCATGTCGTCTCCTGTCCTCGTCGTGTCGGCGCACGGGCCCGCCCCCGCGCACGTCCGTGCCAGACTACATCAGTTTGTCGGGTGAAATTTCAGTTGGTCGAGGGGCGCGCGGCTGGTCCCCCGCCGCGCGTCACTGCTGCTCTTCCCTCGGGCGGATGAGCTGGAAATAGCGGCGCACGTAGAACCGATAGCCGCCCGGGATCTCGTCCTTGTTGAGGGCTTCTTCGGCCACCGTGTTGTACTCGCGGAAGACCTTCTTGTAGCCGCGCGAGGCGAAGCCGCGCTCGGCGGCGCCTTGGATCACTTCGCTGCGGCTCCCCCCCTGCCCCGTGTCCTGCCCGGCGACCTGGGTGTCCTGGGTCCCGCCCTTCAGCGCCGTCGCGCCGCCCTGGACCTTGTCGTCGTGACCGTGGCCCCAGCCGGGCCCCTTCTGATCGCCGCCGCCTTGGCCTTGGCCCTGGCCTTGACCCTGCCCTTGCCCTTGGCCTTGGGTGATCATGAGGATCTTCTCGCCGTTCGGCCCGAGGATCCACGTCTCGCCGCCTTGCCCTTGGCCCTGGCCTTGACCCTGGCCCTGGCCCTGGCCTTGACCCTGGCCCTGGCCCTGGCCTTGACCCTGCCCCTGCTGGCCCTGGCCTTGTTGCCCCTGGCCCTGCTGGCCCTGGCCTTGTTGCCCTTGGCCCTGCTGGCCCTGGCCTTGTTGACCCTGCCCCTGCTGGCCCTGGCCTTGTTGCCCTTGGCCCTGCTGGCCCTGACCTTGTTGACCCTGCCCCTGCTGACCGCCCTGCCCCTGCTGGCCCTGGCCGTGCGCGCGCTGCTGGAACACCTTGAGGCGCGACATCTGGCCTTGGCCGCCCTGGCCTTGCCGGCGGAGCATCTCGCGGAGCTCCTGGAGCTTCTGGCGGAGCTGCTCCTTCTCCTCCTTCGACATCTCCTGCTTGGCCATCCGGTTGATGTCTTCGGCGCCCTTCTCGAGGTCTTGGGCGGACAGACCGAGGTCCTTCATCAGGTCCTCGGCGGCTTGCTGGAGCTCGCGGTCGAGGCGCTCGAGCTGACGCCCGGTCTGCTCGGCCTGCTTCTGCTCGCGATCGAGGCGCTCGAGCTCGCGCTCCTTCTTCTGGAGGAGCTGCTTCTCTTGCTCCGTCTGGGGCCCGCCGTCCTGCTTGTTCTGCTTCTCTTTGAGGAGGCTCTTCTCGGCCTCGGCGCGCTTGTTGGCGATGTTCTCTTCGCGCTTCTTCTGGTCGGCGGCGGCGGCCTTGAGCGCCTCGCGCATCTTCTCGAGCTGCGACTTGTCGGCCTTGCCGCCCTCCTCGCGGAGCTTCTTCGCGAGATCGCGCAGGTGCTTCTCGGCGTCGACGAGGTTCTTCTGCTCGAGCGCCTCGCCGGTCGGCTTGGTCATCTCGCTCTTCTTCAGCTCTTCGCCGATCTTCTTGAGCGCGTCCTCGAGCGCCTTGGCGTCGGCCTCTTTGCCCTCGAGCAGGCGGTCTTCGAGCGCCTGCATCTTGCGGAACGCCTCGGTGCGATCGAGCCGCTTCTGAGCGAGATCTTCGATGAGCTGGTTGAACTCCTGGATCGCCGCGCGGACCTCCTCGCTCTGGTCTTTGTTGTCGACGTCGCGGAGGAACTCGCGCATCGCGTCGAGGTCGTCGGCGGTCACCTCGACCGCGTCGATCTGGCGCGCCTGGGCGGTGACCTCGTGGCGGCGGACCTCGAACAGCGAGATGAGCCCGACGGCCCCCGCGAGGACGAGGCAGGCCCAGAGGTCGGGCGGCGCCTTCAGCTTGACCGCGGCGCTCGGCTTGACCGCCCCCGCGAACTTGAGGGCGTCGCGGATGGCCGCGTCCATGAACGGCGTGCGGTCGCGCGTCGGCAGCCCCGCGAAGGAGAGCGCGCTCGAGAGGCGATCGGCGAGGCCGTGGTGGCGGTCGAGGGCGACCGCTCCGGCGCGGGCCGGGAGGGGCGACAGATACGCGACGCCGAAGGCGACCAGCACCTCGAGCCCGGCGCCGCCGAGGAGGAGGCGCGCGAGGCCCTCGCCGACCACGTTGGTCTTGCGCAGGACGAGCACGACGGCGGCGGTGAGGAGCGCGAGCGCGAGACCCCGTGCCCCCCAGAGGAACGCGCGCGCGAGGCGCAGGCGCCGCTCCGCGCTCGCCGCTGGCCTCGCGATGGTCGAGAGGTCGGGGACGGGGCTCGGCTCCCCAGCCTCCGCGGGAGGGCTCGTCGTCGGGTTGTCGCTCTCGTCGCTCACGCCTTCTCCTTCGAGACCCGGATGCAGTTCGTGACCTTGGAACCAAACGTGGGCGCCGCGAACACCGACGGCGACCGAACGTGAACGTGAGACGAACGAGCCCTCGGAAAGTTCCTTACATGGACCGTACCAGACTTCGGTACGCGCGGCCCCCCGCTGCTATTCCGCCCCGCCCAGGGTCGCGTCGAGGGCCGGCTCGTCGGCCAGCCGGCCCTTCTGCGCGTGGACCACCCGGGGCTTGTCGTACCAGCGGAGCGTGCTCGAGATGCGCAGCCAGTAGATGAAGGCGAGGAGGAACGTGCCTCCCACCACCACGCCGACCCGCCAGATCGCCACGGTCGGGGTCCGGCTTCCCGCGATGCGCGTGTTGCCGCCCCACGCCACGCTGACGGGGATCCGCGGCTCGGCGCCGATCGTCTGCGCGTCGCGCACATAGACGTACAGTGGATACGTCACCTCCTCGTCCTCGTGGATGGTGCGATCGCCGTCGCGCGCCGTGTACGCGACCTTGTAGGCGACCCGGCGCCCGTTCTTGGTGTTGTAGAAGTGCTCCGACGCCGTGGCACGCTCGCCCTGCGCGGCCCGCCCGGTGACGGCGTGCAGGTGGAACGTGCCGTAGAGGAGCCCCGTCGCGACCGCGAAGGCGACGGCGAAGACGAGGGAGAAGGTCCGGTGCGCGGTCGCGCGGCGCACGTAGCGATCGGCGAGGGGCTCGGCCGACACCATCATGCGCTCGCCGGGGGCGGGCACGAGCAAGAAGCCACCCTCCGCCTGGCGGTAGCCCGTATGCTGCGCGCGCGGGTTGAAGCCGCGGGTGAGCTGCCCGGAGACCGTGGCGTGCTCGCCCGCGGTGAGCTTGGCGGCGCGGACGATGCGATCGGCGCCGCGGCGCTCGACGACGTCGAGATCGTCGACGAGCATGACGTCCGGATCGGGCTCGACGCGCACGCGCTCGCCGGTCGCGAGCGCGAGGTAGAAGGGGCGCGCGTCGACCGAGCGCTGGGTCTCGCTCCACGTGGTGCTCCAGCCGTGCTTGTTCTTCGTCTCCACGCCCTGCTGCTCGATGGACACGGTGATCGCCGGCTCCTCTCCCTCCAGCTCGACGGTGCCGGAGAGGACGGCGTAGCCCACGGTGAGCGGGTCGTCGGGCTTCGCGATGGTGCGCTCGGCCACCCACGCGCGGTAGCGCTGACGGCGAGCCATCGTCCGCGCGTAGATCGCGAGCCCGGCGAGCACGAGGCTCGTCAACACGACGGCGACCAGGCTGGGGAACCCGGGCATGGCGCCCGGCGCGGAGTAGTCGCTGAGGTCGAGGGGCGGCACGGTCCGAGCGTATCACCCCACGGCGAGCGTTCACCGGCGGGCGTGCGAAGCGCCGCGCGTCAGTTGCAGCTCTGCTTGCAGAGGACGTTGGAGCCCCCGGTCGCGCAGCAGTATTCGTCGGAGTCGCAGCCCTTCGACTTGCAGGTGTTGCACTGGTCGGAGTCGCACCCCACGCACGTCTTGCCGTCGCAGCAACCCGGGCTGCCGCCGTCGCAGGCGCGCGGGTTGCCGCCGGAGCCCGACGAGCTCGAGGACGTGCTCCCCGAGCTCGACGACGAGGAGCTGCCCCCCGAGCTGCTGCTGCTGCGCCCGGAGTCTCGCGTGCCGGAGTCCGCGGGGCCTCCCCCGCCATCGGACGCGACGGAGGCGTCGGGCTCGGCGAACGTCACCTCGGGCACCGACCCGCAAGCGACGACGAGCGCGCACCCGGCGGGACCCCACGTTCGCAGCGCAGAGGTGAAGGGCATCTTCGGAATTCTAGTTCACCCCTCGCGATTCGCGAACCGCTTTTCGACCCCGAAACGCCCCCGCCGCGGCGCGGCGTTTTCGAGCCTCCGCCGGCTCCGGCGCCGTCCGTGAGCGCGCCCCCCAACGCTGCGCGGATTTGCTACCGTGCGGGCGTGCTCCCCGCCCCTCCCCGCATCGAGCTCGACGTCGTGGGTGACCGCACCGCCGAGATCGGCACGACCGGCGGGTTCGCCGACATCGCGCGGCCGCTGCTCGTCGCCCGCTACCCCGACGGCACGAAGAGCGCGAGCTTCTCGTACGACAACGTCGCCCGGCGAGCGATCGACGCCGCGGTCATGGCCGCGCACTACGTCGAGGGAGGCCGACGTTGGGTGTATTTGCGGTCGGCGATTCGACCGCCGATGGCCCTCCGCAACGACGGGGTACGCCATCCGACCACACTATGGGAGCTCCCCGCGGGGCTGATCGAGCCGGGGGAGTCGCCCGCCGAGGCCGCCGCCCGCGAGCTCGAGGAGGAGCTCGGCTTCGTGGTCGGCGCCGCCGACATGCGCCCGCTCGGGCGACCCGGAGCGCCGGCGCCGGCGCTGATCGGCGAGCTCCACTACTTCTTCCACGTCGAGGTGGCGCCGGCCGCTCGTCGAGCTCCGACGGAGGACGGCTCGCCCCTCGAGCGGGGCGCGGTGGTCGTCGCCGTCACCGTCGCGGAGGCGGTGGAGGCCTGCCGCGCGGGCGCGATCTGGGACGAGAAGACGGAGGTCGGCCTCCGCCGACTCGCGGAGCTCCCCCTCCCGTGAAGACGCGTCGCCGCGCCGACTCCCCTCCCCCCGCGCCGCGCGCGCGCGACGCCGGCGCCTTCGCCGACGTGGTCGTCATCCAGAAGCGGACGAGCTACCGACGCTTCGTCCTCGAGAAGCGCGACCGCACCGTCCAGGGCCTCCTCCGCGACCGCAGCCCCGCCGTGCGCACCCTCCGCTCGTCGCACGACGACCACGAGGCGACGTGCGACGCCGTCGCCGACGCCCTGCGCGAGCTCGGGGTCACCGCCGAGATCCGGAGCGTCGACGACGAGGCGCCGATCGTCGGGGCGCGGCTCGTGGTGACCGTGGGCGGCGACGGCACCCTCCTCGCCGCGTCGCACCTCGTCGGCAGTGGCGTGCCCATCGTCGGCATCAACAGCTCACCGACCTCGAGCGTCGGGTTCTTCTGCGCCGGGCGGAAGGGCAGCGAGCGCGCCCTCCTCTCGGCCGCGCTCTCGCAGACCCTGAAACAGGTGCATCTTACACGCATGTGGGTCGAGCGCAACGGCGTCGCCCTGTCGGCGCGCGTCCTCAACGAGGCGCTCTTCTGTCACGCGTCGCCGGCCGCGACCTCCCGCTACATCCTGCGGCTCCGCGCGTCGGGGCGACGTGCGGTCGAGGAGGAGCAGCGCTCGAGCGGCCTCTGGATCGGGCCCGCTGCCGGCTCGACCGCGGCCCAGCGCAGCGCCGGCGGCAGGGTGCTGCCGCTCGGCTCCCCGGACCTTCAGTTCGTGGTGCGCGAGCCCTACACCCCGCTCGGCAAGACCCTCGCGATGCGCAAGGGCCTCGTGGCGCCGGGGGGGCGCCTCGAGCTCGTCAACAAGATGCACGAGGCCAAGATCTTCCTGGACGGCCAGACGAGGGTGTTCGACGTGCGCTACGGCGACGAGATCGTCATGCGGGCGTCACCCGAGCCGCTCACGGTGCTCGGCCTCGTGCGCCGGAAGTGGTGACGCGCGCAGCGCGCGCGTGACAATCGCCCGGTGGCGCAGTAAGTCCTCGGCCCGCACTCCATGCCGGCTCGCGGGTACGAAATCATCGGCACCGGGCACCACGTGCCGGGCGAGCCCGTCCCCAACGACCGCCTCGCGCGGGTGATGGACACGTCCGACGAGTGGATCTTCAAGCGGTCGGGGATCCGCCAGCGCCACTACGCGGGCGAGGGCGAGGGCGCGAGCGACCTCGGGACCAAGGCCGCGCGACGCGCGATCGAGGCGGCGCGCATCGACCCCGCCGAGATCGACTACATCGTCCTGGCGACGATGACGCCGGACTACGTGTTCCCCGGGTCGGCGGCGCTCGTCGGCGCGAACCTCGGCATCCCCGGCGTCCCCGCCCTCGACATCCGGCAGCAGTGCGGGGCGATGCTCTTCGGCTACCAGATCGTCGACGGGCTCATGAAGTCGGGCGCCGCCCGCACCGTGCTGTTCGTCGGCGCCGAGGCGCACGCCGGCTTCATGCCTTGGGAGGACTGGGACGTGGTGACCGGCGACGCGACCCGCGAGGTCACCGCCGAGGCGCGGGCGCGCGCCGACGCCCACCGCTCGCTCGCCGTCCTCTTCGGCGACGGCGCGGGCGCGCTCGTCTTCCGCGCGACCGACCGCGAGGCGGGCCTCGTGAAGATGAAGATCCACACCGACGGGCGGCACGCGAAGGCGCTCTACGTCCCCGGCGGCGGCTTCCGCACGAGGCCCTACTGGAAGAAGGACATGTTCGACGAGCAGGCGCACATCCCGCGGATGGACGGGCGCGAGCTCTTCAAGTTCGCCGTGACCAAGCTGCCGCAAGCGGCCCGCGCGGTGTGCGAGGAGGCGGGCGTCGGCCTCGGCGACGTCGACCTCTTCCTCGCCCACCAGGCCAACGACCGCATCAACGAATACGTCCGCGAGCAGCTCGGCGCTCCGCGGGAGCGGATGCCCATGAACATCGACCGCTTCGGCAACACCAGCGCCGGCACGGTGCCGATCCTCATCGACGAGGTCACGCGGAGCGGCCTCCTCCAGAAGGGCCAGCTCAACATGATCCTCGCCCTCGGGGCCGGGGTGCACTGGGGCGCGGCGCTCGTCCGCTGGTGAGAGCGTGCTATACTGGGGTCCATGAGAAGGCCGCTTGCCTTGGCGCTCTCCGCCCTCCTCGCGGGCAGCGCGCTGGTGTGCCTCGACGCCCGCGCGTCGAGCCTGGTCCACGTGAAGGCGTCCGTGTCGATCGCCGTCCTCTTCGAGCCGCTCGTCGCGAGCTCCGACGCGGTGGCCGTCGTCGTTCCGACCGAGTCGACCTCGGTGTGGGAGGACGGGCGGATCTACACGTACACGCGCGCCAAGGTGGACTCACCCGTCGGAGGTGAGGTCGCGTCCGAGGTGTGGATCCGCACCCGCGGCGGCGTGGTCGGCAAGATCGGCCAGTCCGTCGACGGCGAGGCCGTGTTCGCCAAGGACAAGCCCTCCCTCGTCTTCCTGCGCAAGGGCGCGAGCGGCACGTTCGACGTGAGCGCGCGCGCGCAGGGGCAGTTCCCCGTCGTCGTCGACGACGCGGCGAAGACGCGGCGCCTCATCCGCGCCGCGAACGTCGGCGTCCTCTACCCGCCGAAGGAGCTCCTCGCGGTGGCGGCGAGCAAGCCCGGGCAGGTGCAGACGCAGAGCGCGCCCCAGCCCGCCGCGGGCGGCCGCACTCCGGTCCTCGCCGCCGACATGATCCACGGCCGCCCGGTGGACGAGGCGACCCGCGACATCGCCGCCGCCTGGAAGCGGCTGCATCCGCGCTGAGGCGCGAGCCGAGGATGCGCGCGCCGCGTTCCGTTCGTGTTGGCCACGTCGGCCGCCTGCTGGCGCGGTCCGCCCTCGCGGCGTGCGCCCTCGCGGCGACGATGGCGGCGGCGACGCCCGCCCGCGCGTTCTGCCGCACGACGACGCGCAGCGTGGCCCCCGACTTCCAGCCCACCCGCGACCGGTGTTGGGACCAAGGCGTCCCCCTGTTCTGGAAGAACGCGTGCGTCGGCTACAGCATCAACCGCTTCGCGAGCAAGCAGGTGAGCTACGAGGACGCCGCGAACGGCATCGCCCGGGCCTTCACCCGCTGGACCGGCGCGAGCTGCCCCACCGACGGCAGCGGGAACGCCCGCGTGAGCATCGACGTGCGCGACATGGGCCCGGTCGAGTGCGATCGGGTCAAATACAACCAGGAGTTCGGCAACCAGAACGTCATCGTGTTCCGCGACGACAAGTGGGACAAGAACGACTCGAGCAACACGCTCGCGCTGACGACGGTGACCTTCAACCCCGACACAGGCGAGATCTACGACGCGGACATGGAGGTCAACACCCACGAGCACCGGGTGACGCTCCAGGACCCGGTGCCGTCCGACGGGTACGACTTCGCGAGCATCCTCACGCACGAGACGGGGCATTTCCTCGGCCTCGCGCACTCCGGCGACTCGCGGGCCACGATGTTCGCGAGCTACCAGCCTGGGCAGACCGCGATGCGCAACCTCACCCAGGACGACGTCACCGGCATCTGCACCGTGTATCGCCCCGACGGGAGCCGGCTCGTGCTCGAGGGGAAGGCGACCTCGGGCGACTCGTGCGATCCCACCCCCCGTCACGGCTTCGCGCGGGAGTGCGCTCCTCCGGCCAAGACCGGGTGCTTCAGCGTGACCGGCGCCACCACGTCGGGATCCGCGGCGGGGGTCCTCGCCCTCCTGCCGGTGATCGCGCTCGCGGTGCGGCGCCGACGCTCCTGACCATGGCCCTCTTCGGCGGACCGATCCTCGTCGACTCACCGAGCGCGCTCGCGCCGCGCCTGGCGGACCTCGGGCGCGAGCCCCTCGTCGCCGCCGACGTGGAGTCCGACGGCCTCCACGCCCACCGCGCCAAGGCCTGCCTGGTGACGATCGCGACGCCGAGCCGCGTCGTCGTGTTCGACACCCTCGCCCTCCCGGCGGCCGCGCTCGCCGATCTCCTCGGGGACCGCGGACCGACCAAGATCGTCCACGACGTCGCCTTCGACGCGCGCCTGCTCTGCGACGCGAGCGCGCCCCTCGGCAACGTCCACGACACCTCCGTCTGCGCGGCGATGCTCGGCCGCACCAAGCTCGGGCTCGCGAACCTGCTCGAGGCCGAGCTCGGCATCAAGGTCGAGAAGGCGCTCCAGCACAAAGACTGGCGCGAGCGCCCGCTCGACGGCCGGTCGATCGGCTACCTCGAGGGCGACGTGAAGCACCTCTTCGCGCTCCACGACAAGCTGTGGCGCGAAGCGGCCGCCGCCGGGATCGTCGACGAGGTCACGGCGGAGACGCTGTACCGGCTCGAGACCGCGCGCGAGGTCGACGCGCGCCCGGCCTACACGAAGCTCACCGGAGCCCTCGACCTGCCGCCGGTGCAGCGGGCGGCGCTCCGCCACCTCGCCGCGGCTCGCGACGCCCTCGCGCGCGATCGCGACGTCCCGCCCCACCGCATCGCGCCCAACGACGCGCTCGTCGCGATCGCCCGCGCCATGCCCTCGACCGACTCCGCGCTGCGGGCGGCCTGGCAGGGGGCGCTCGCGTGGGAGCTCGCGAGCCCGGCCCTCTACGCGGTCCGCCAGGCGCTCGACGACGGGGACGTCCCGGAGGCGGATCTCGTGTATTTTGCACGCACCGAGCCCTCGCCCGCCGTGCGCGACCTCCGCAAGCGACGGCGCGCGCGCATCTTGTCGTGGCGCGCCGCCGAGGCCAAGCGACGCGGGGTGTCGGAGCAGGTGGTGCTGCCGGGGCACTGCGTGACCGCTCTCGCCGATCTCGACCAGGCCGATCTCAGCGCCATCGCGGCGGTCCACGGCCTCTCCGCCGGGCGCGTGGAGCGCTACGGTGACGCGCTCGCGGCGCTCCTCGGGGCCCCCGGATGAGCGACCGCCCGCGGGATCGGCTGCTCGTCGTGGCTGGCGAGGCGTCCGGCGACCTCGCCGCGAGCGCCGCCCTCGGCGCGCTGAGGCGCCTCCGGGGCGCGACCCCCGCCGTGAGCGCGATCGGCGGAGCGGGGGTCCTGCCCTTCGCCGCCGACACGCTCGCCGATCTGCGCGACCTCACCGCGATGGGCGTCGGCGAGCTCGCCCCGCGCGCCGCCGGCCTCGTCCGCGCCTTCGCGCGCGTGCGCCGGCTCGTCGTGGCGCGCGCCTTCGACGCCGCGCTCCTCGTCGGCTTCTCCGAGTTCAACACGCGGCTCGTCCCGGGCCTCGCGCGCGCGGGGATCCCGGTCGTGTTCTACGGCGCGCCCCAGGTGTGGGCCTGGCGAGCCGGGCGGATGAAGCAGTTCGCCAAGATGCAGGGCAAGCTCGCGGTGATCCTCCCCTTCGAGCAAGGGCTGTGGCGGAGCGCCGGCGTCGACGCCCACTACGTCGGGCACCCGGCGAGCGAGGCCGCGCTCGCCCCGCGCAGCGTCGTGCGGCAATCGCTCGGGCTGACCCCGTCGGCCCCCGCGGTGGCGATCATGCCCGGGAGCCGGCCCCACGAGGTGCGCGCGCTGTTGCCGACCTTCCTCGCGGCGTACGAGCGCGCCCGGCGCGACCGCGCCACGCTCGACGCGCGCGTCATCGTCGCCCCGAGCCTCGACCGCGAGACCGCGGCCTGGGCGATCGGCTTGGCGCGCGAGGCCCACGCTCCTCCCGTCGTGGTCGACGCGACCACCGGCGCCACCCCGCTCTTGCCCGCGTTCGACGTCGCCCTCACCGCCTCCGGCACCGCCTCGCTCGAGGCGGCGATCGCGGGGGCCGTCCCCGTCGTCGCCTACCGCGTCGGCGTCGTGACCGAGCTCGCGGCGCGCGCGCTCGTGAAGGTCGAGAACATCGCCCTGCCCAACATCGTCCTCGGGCGGCGGGTCTTCGCCGAGCACGTCCAGCGCGAGGTGGAGCCGAAGCTCGTCGCCCGCTCCCTGAACGACGCGATCACGCGGCGCGCGCCCCTCGGCGAGGCCTGCGACGCCGTGCGCGACAAGCTCGGCCCCGAGCGGCCGTCGCTCGCCGTCGCTCGCCTCGTCGCCGACGTGCTCGACCGATGACCAAGAAGACCCGGCGAAAGCGTCCACCGCCGAGCCCTCGCGAGCGGGCCTCGGCTCCGGCTGCGGCGCCGACGCGAGCGGTCGAGGGCCCCGCAGACGAGGCCTCCCTCCGGCGCGGCGTCGCCCTCCTCGGCGCCGCCATCGCCGCGCTCTCGCTCGTGCGCCTCTACGCCGCGCGGACGGTCGGGTTCGGCGACAGCGAGGCGCTCTACGCGTCGTACGCGCTCCACCCGCAGCCGACCTACCTCGACCACCCCGGGCTCGTCGGCGAGATCATGCGCGCGATCGGCGGCGGCGGCGCGCCGACCCCCGCCACCACCCACGCGCTCACGACCTGCCTGCTCGCGGTCCTGCCGTGGGCGGGAGTGCTCGCCGCTCGCGGCGCGGGGGCGACGGCGCGGCGCGCGCTCGCGATGGGCTGGCTGCTCGTCGTCACCCCCGAGATCGCGATCGGGCTCTTCGCGATGACGCCCGACGTGCCGCTCGCGTTCGCGTGGCTCGGCGCGATCGGCGGCGCGGCGGCGTGGCTCGGCGGCGATCCGTCCGACAAGCGGCGCGCCCTCGCCGCCGTCCTCGCGGGGCTCGCCGCCGGCGTCGCGAGCGCGGCCAAGGTCTCGGGACTCCTGCTCTTTCCGATCCTGGCGGCGGCCTATCTCCACCCGGCTACGCGGCGCCACGCGCGGACGCCGTGGCCGTGGGCCGGCCTCGCAGCGGGCCTCGTGGTCGTCGCCCCGTCCGCCCTCTACGAGTGGCGCGCGGGCTTCCCGCTCTTCGTGCATCGGCTGGTCTCCACCCAGGCGTCGGCCGGCGCCTCGCTCCGGAACGCGGGAGCCCTCCTCGGGGGCCAGCTCCTCTACGTGTCGCCGCTCCTCGTCGCGCTCGGCGCGCTCGTCGGCCGGGCGGTGATCGCGCGGCGGAGGCAGGGCCCGGTCGACTTCCTCCTCTTCGTCGCCTTCGCGGTTCCGGCGGTCCTCCTCGGCGCGCTGTGCGTGTGGAGCCGGGTCGCCGAGCCGCACTGGATCGCGCCCGCGTGGCTGGCGCTCGGCCTCGCGCACTGCCGCGCGCCGGCGGCGCCGTCGCGCCCTCGCCTCGAGCGCGCCGCGCTCGCGCTCGCCGCGCTCGTGACGCTGCTCGCCCACGCGTGGGTCCTCGCGCCGCAGGCCGTACGGCTGCGGCCCGACGGGGTCGACGCTCGCTTCGACATCGCGAACGAGCTCTACGGCTGGCCCACCGCGATCGCCCACGCGAACGAGCTCGCCGCCGCCGAGCGATCCCCGGCGGACCCGGACGGGCGCGATCTCGTGCTCGTCGGCCCCCACTGGACGGTGTGCGCCCAGCTGCGCGCCGGCCTGGCGCGGGGGATCCGTGTAGGGTGCATGACGCCGATCCGCGACGACTTCGACGGCTGGGAGCCCCGGCCCGAGTGGCGCAAGGCCGAGCGGATCGTCTTCGTCTCCGACAACCGCTACGGGCCGGAGCCGCCCGAGCCGCTGCCGGACCACGCCCGCGGCGCCGAGAGCCGCGTGTCGTTCTTCCGGGGCGGGCGCCTCGTGCGAACCTTCACGTTCCGAATCTACGAGCGGCGCGCGCGCGCGTCGCTATGACCGCGATCCGTCAGGTCGAGGGCGCGCTCGCGGTGCGGGCGTGGGGCGGCTCGGGCACGAGGCCGGCCTCGCGGATGAGGCCCATGTCCGCGTCCTTCTCCGGGTTGGGCGTCGTGAGCAGGCGCTCCCCGTAGAAGATCGAGTTCGCCCCCGCGTAGAGGCACATCATCTGCGCCTCGCGCGTCAGGTCGGTGCGGCCCGCCGAGAGGCGCACGCGCGTGTTCGGCATGAGGATCCGCGCGATGGCGATCATGCGCACGAGATCCATCGGATCGACCGGCGGCATGTCGGCGAGCGGCGTGCCCGGCACGCGCACGAGGGCGTTGATCGGCACGCTCTCGGGCTGCGGCTCGAGGTTGGCGAGGGTCCGGAGCATCTCGCAGCGGTCGTCGATCGACTCGCCCATCCCGATGATCCCGCCGGAGCACACGGTGATCCCCGCGCTCCGGACGGCCCGGAGCGTCGCGAGGCGATCGTCGAAGGAGCGCGTCTTGATGATCGAGCGGTAGTTGTCGCGGCTGGTGTCGAGGTTGTGGTTGTAGGCGTCGAGGCCCGCCTCCTTGAGGCGCTTGGCCTGCGACTCCGTCACCATGCCGAGGGTCACGCAGGCCTCGAGGCCGATCGCCTTGACGCCCTTGACCATCTCGATGACGCGGTCGAACGCCGGGCCGTCCTTGACCTCGCGCCACGCCGCGCCCATGCAGAAGCGCGTGGATCCGATCTCCTTCGCGCGGGCCGCCGCCGCGAGCACCTCGCCGACGTCGAGCATCTTCTCGGCGCCGACCTCCGTGTCGTGGTGGCTCGACTGCGGACAGTAGGCGCAGTCTTCGGGGCAGCCGCCCGTCTTGACGCTGAGCAAGGCGCACAGCTGGACCTGGCCGTCGTCGTGGTGCGCCCGGTGCACGGCGCGAGCCTCGTCGATGAGCGAAAACAGGGGCCGGTCGTAGAGGGCGCGGACGTGCTCGCGGGTGAAGCGTTCCATCGCCGCGGACCCTAAATCACCAGGGGCCGAAGTCAATGACGCTCCGCTGCGTAGCGCCCTACTCGCCCTTCGCCGGCACGCCCCGAAGGGCGCGCAGCACCGTATTTCTCCCCACCCCGAGCGACTTGGCGGCGAGGGACTTGTTCCCCCCGGCGGCGGCGACCGCGGCCTCGATGTAGCGCCGCGTCGCCTCCTCCAGAGAGAGCCCGAGCGGGATCGCGGGCTCGCCCGGCGCCCCCGGGGCCGCGAGGCGGGCGGTGGGCAGGTGCGCGAGGCGGAGCACACCGTCGTGGGCGAGGACGACCGCGCTCTCGACCCAGTGCTCGAGCTCGCGGACGTTCCCGGTCCAGGTGTGCGTCCGCAAGCGCTCGGTCACCTCGGGGGTGAAGGTCGGGCGGGGGCGCCCGTAGCGCGACGCGTAGAGGTCGGCGAAGTGCCGGGCGAGCGTCTCGATCTCGTCGCCCCCGCGCGCCCGCAGCGGCGGGATGTCGATCTCGACGACGCGAATGCGGAAGTAGAGGTCCTCGCGGAAGCGCCCCTCGCGCACGGCCTGCTCGAGGTCGCGATGCGTCGCGCACACGACGCGAACGTCGGCGGTGAGCGTGGTGCGCCCGCCGACGCGCTCGAAGGTGCGGTCTTGGAGGAAGCGCAGGAACTTCCCCTGGATCTCGGGCGGGAGATCGCCGATCTCGTCGAGGAAGAGGGTGCCCCCCTCGGCGAGCTCCACCCGCCCGGGGACTCGCCGGTCCGCGCCGGTGAACGCGCCGCGCTCGTGGCCGAAGATCTCGCTCTCCACGAGCTGCGGGGGCAGCGTGGTGCAGTCGACGGTGACGAACGGCCCCGTCTGGCGGGCCGAGTTCACGTGGATCGCGCGGGAGAAGAGCGTCTTGCCGGTGCCGGTCTCCCCGCGGAGGAGCACCGTCGCGTCAGTCTCGGCGGCGCGGGCGATGCGCTCGTAGACCGACGCGAGCTCCGGGCTGCGCCCGACGATGCGGTTGAACGGACCGCGCAGCACCACCCCCGGGCCGGCGGCGTCGTCGGCGCGCAGGGTCGTGAGTGCGATCGCCCTGCCGAGCTGCATCGCGAGCGCGACGAGATAGGTCTCGTCCTCCTCGTCGAAGCCGTGCGGGCCGAGCGCGTTGAGCACCTGGAGCACGCCCCGCACCGGCGAGCGCGCGTCCTCGCGGATCGGGACCGCGAGGATCGAGCGCGTGACGAAGCCGGTCACCTTGTCCACCGAAGGGTCGAAGCGCGGGTCGGCGGCGGCGTCGCTCGTGCGCACCGTCTCGCCGGTCTCCACCACGTGCCCGACGACGCCCTTGCCGCGGGGCTGGCGCAGGGAGGGGAGCTCGGGCAGATCGGCCACCCTCGCCACGAGGTCCCCGGTCTCGGCGTCCACCAGCCAGATCGTCGCGCGCGCCGCCGAGAGCGCCGTCGCCACGCGCTCGCCCGCGGTGCGGAGGAGCGAGTCGAAGTCGACCTCGCGCGTGAGGAGCGACGCGAGGTCGACGAGGAGCGAGAGCCTGCTTGTCATCGCGGCGGCGCGGCCCGACTCGGGGCGCGCCTGCCACAACGTATCCAAAGGCGCCGCCGACGTCACGCCGCCAGAACGGGCTCGGGGTTCTGGTTCGGCGAGGTGCCGACGCCGAGCACGAGCCCCTCGCGCGCGGCGATCGCGCCCGGGAAGAGCTCGCGCGCCCGGGCCTCGATCGCGCGCACCGCGCCGTCGGACCGGGTCGGGTCGTGGTGGAAGAGCACGAGCTGCGTCGCGCTCGACCTGCCGTCGGGGGAGCGGATCGTCTTCGACGCCGGGACCGGCCTGCGCGCGCTCGGCAACCGGATGATGGCGGCGAAGGAGCGGTGCGATCTGTCGATCCTCCTGTCGCACTACCACTG
>JAEUKG010000775.1 GCA_016794325.1 Myxococcales bacterium
TCGCCGGCTACGGCTTCGCCATGCTCGTGCTCGTCTTGTACCTGTTGCGATCGCAGCCCGCGCAGAGCGTCGCCCTGGGGGGCCCTTGAGCGGAGAGCGCGATCGCGGAGGTCGCTCGCCCGTGCCGCCCATCCTCGTGGTGGGGCTGTCGCACAAAAGCGCCCCGGTCGAGGTGCGCGAGAAGCTCGCGGCCGGCGCCGACGTGCTCCCGGAGGTCCTCGCGCGGCTCGCCCAGCGCGAGGAGCTCTCGGAGGTCATGTTCCTCTCCACCTGCAACCGGGTGGAGGTGTTCGCCCTGCCTCGGGGGCCGAGCGCCCAGGCGGCCGACCACGGCGCGACCGCGGTGCGCGAGGCGCTGCGGGAGCAGATCGGCGCCGCCAGCGAGGCCGACGTCGCCCCCTACCTGTACGAGAAGGTGGGTGAAGACGCGGTCCGGCACATCTTCCGCGTGGCGGCGAGCCTCGACTCGATGGTGCTCGGCGAGCCGCAGATCTTCGGTCAGGTGAAGGACGCCTTCGAGGCGGCGACCGCGGCGAAGACGATGGGCTCGCTCCTCGGGCGCTGCCTCACCCGCGCGTTCACCGTGGCCAAGCGGGTGCGCACCGAGACCGCGCTCGGCGCGGGGACGGTGAGCATCTCGAGCGTCGCCGTCGATCTCGCGCGGCGCATCTTCGGCGACCTCAACGACCACTCGGTGCTGCTCGTCGGCGCCGGCGAGATGGCCGAGGCGGCCGCCAAGAGCCTCGGCAAGGGCGCGCGCTCGATGCGGGTGTGCAACCGGAGCTTCGAGCGCGCGGCCCAGCTCGCCGCGGCGTTCGGAGGCGGCGCGGCGCCGCTCGAGCAGCTCGAGTCGGAGCTCCTCCTCGCCGACGTCGTGGTCGCGAGCACGAGCTCCCGGTCCTACGTCATCACCCCGGACCTCGTCCGCCGGGTGATGAAGGCCCGCAAGGGTCGCACCCTGTTCTTCATCGACATCGCGGTCCCGCGCAACGTCGACCCCCAGGTGCACCAGATCGACAACGTCTACGTCTTCAACGTCGACGACCTCGAGGAGCAGGTGCGCCAGAACATGCGCGCGCGCCAGGCGGAGGTGGCGCAGGCCGAGGCGATCGTCGCCGCCGAGGTCGACGACTTCAAGACGTGGGTGCGCGGGCTCGACGTGCAGCCCACGCTCGTCGCGCTGCGCGCCAAGACGCGCGGCGTGCTCATGGCGGAGCTCGAGCGCACGCTCGGCGGTCGCTTGAAGCACCTCGGCGAGCCCGAGCGTGCGGCGCTGCAACAGATGGTCGAGAGCGCGACCAACAAGCTCCTGCACGCCCCGACGACGCGCCTCCGCGCCGCGGCCTCGGGCGAGGGCGGCGGCGACCTCGTGGCCGCGACGCGCCAGCTCTTCGAGCTCGAGACCGCGCCGGCTCGCGACGACGACGCCCGCCCCGAGGCGCCCGCCGAGAAGCCCGTCACGCACTGAAAAGGCGAGGTTCGCGTTGGCCGCCACCGTCTTCCATTTCGCGATCGCGCTCTCCGACGTCGACCGCGGCGTCTACGCCGAGCTCGACCTCCGCGTGGCGCAGCACCCGTCGGAGACGCTTCGGTACCTCGTGACCCGCACGCTCGGCTATTGCCTCTCGTACGAGGAGGGCATCGCCTTCAGCAAGGGCGGCCTCTCCGACGTGGACGACCCGCCGGTGTCGGTGCGCGATCCGACCGGGATCCTGCTCGCGTGGATCGACGTCGGCCACCCGTCCGCCGAGCGCCTGCACCGAGCGTCGAAGGCGGCGCGCCGGGTCGAGATCTACACCACCCACGATCTCGCGCTCTTGCGGCGCGAGGCGTCGTCGCGGGCCGTCCACAAGGTGGAGGAGATCGCGGTGTTCCGGCTCGATCCGGCGTTCGTCGACGCGATCGCGGCGCGGGTCGACCGGAGCACGAAGCTCGAGCTCACGCGGAGCGACGGCGCCGTCTACGCGGCGTTCGGCGGCGCTCGCCCCGAGACGCTCGAGACCGAGCTCGCGCGCGCGAGCCTCGTCGCGGAGTGACGGGTGGCGGCGCCCGCCGGTGCACGGTCGCTCGTCCTCGGCTGGGGGATGTCGACCCCCGAGCAGCTCGAGCCCTACCTCGCCCTCCACCGCGACCTCGGCGTCGAGCCCACGCTCCACATCGCGTCGGTGGCGGAGGGCCTCCTCCGTCCTCGGGCCTACGCGCGGAGGCTCCGGCGCGCGCTCGCGCCGCTCCTCGCCGAGCCGCCATATGCATTCTACATTCACCTCTTCAGCGACAACGGCTTCATCGCGCTCGCGCAGACGCTCGACGAGCTCGCGTCGAGCGCTGCCGGGCGCGCCGCGCTCGGCGCGCTCCGCGGCGTCGTCTTCGACTCGTCGCCCGGGCTGCACACCGCGCAGACGGCGAGCGTGTTCGCCGATCGGTTCGCGCAGGGGACGACGCCGTTCGTGGCGCGCAGGCTCGGGCTCGGCGCGCGCCGCGACCGGGTCTTCGGCGTCACGCGGGCCCTCCGCGCCCTCTTCCTCGGCTACCACCGCCTCTTCCCCGCCGGCGTGCGTCGCGCGCTCTCGGCGAGGTCGCGCGTGGAGGCGCACGGCCTCCGCGTCCCGATGCTCTTCGTGTGCGGCGGCGCCGACACGCTCGTCTCGGCGGACGGGGTGGAGCAGTACGCCGCCTCGTGGGCCGCGCGAGGAGTCTCCACCCGCGTCGTCTCGTTCGAGGGCGGGCGGCACGTGGCGCTCCTCGGCGCCGACCGCGCCCGCTACGAGCGCGAGCTCGCGGCCTTCGTCGGCGCCTCGGCCTGAGGCCTCCCCCTGGGGGGCGCACGTCACCCGTTTTGGGGCGTCCGGAGGCCTGCCGTTCGTGCTTTTCTCGTGTGGCGACGCTGCGTTGTCACCCGAACGGGTATCGCTCGAATCCGACCGCGCGGTCCCGCGTCTAGCCATACCAGTGGAGGCTTCGACCATGTCCTTTCCCGGTTTGCGAACCACGGTTCTCGCTTCGATCCTCGTCACCTCGGCTGTCGTGTCCGGTGTCGTCGGGTGCAGCTCCGATCCGGCCGCGCCCCCGGGGGGCTCCGACGGCGGCGTCGGCGCCGATGGCTCCTCCGGTGGTACCGGCCCCGACGGCGGGGACGGCGGGAGCGGCGGGTGTGGCGCGACGGCGCCGGTGACCACGCTCGGCACGGTGGACCCGAACGCGTTCGATCTGATCAGCGCCGGCGACTACGTCGTCGTGCGCGACAACAACGCCGGCCTCGACACGACGATCCCCGGGGTGAAGACGGGCGGCCTCGTCCGCGTCCCCAAGGCGGGAGGCAACGCGGAGCTCGCGCTCGCGCCGACGGCGCCGGACCGTCGGATCAGCGGGTTCCACGCCGAGGGCAACGTCCTCTACGCGATCGACTACAAGGCCGGCACGCCCACCGACACGTCGGTGGTCAAGAAGACGCTCCCCGGCGGCACCGTCGAGGCGCTCGGCATCAGCGGGCTCTTCGACGGGATGACGGCGACCATCGTCGCCTCCGACGCCGCGAACCTCTACTTCCGCGGCTTCCCCAACGGCGGCGGCGGCGCGCGCATCTACCGCGCGCCGAAGGCGGGCGGCGCCGTCGAGCTCGTGACCCGGCACGCGGGCGCCAACACCGACGTGTTCAACGTGAGCCTCGTCGGCGACACGTTCTGGTTCACGGAGACGCTGGGGGGCAAGTCGACCTTCTACACCGCGCCGGCGAACGGCAACGACGTCGCGCCGACCAAGATCGACGGACCCAACAAGTGCTTCGGCAACATCGTCGTCGCGGCCGCGGGCGTCGCCTGCCTCGGCGGCACCAAGGCCTACGGGTACGACCCTGCCTTCACGAGCGAGAAGCTCCTCTTCGACAGCAACGAAGGGCGCACCGTCGAGCTCGCGGTGCCCGCGCTCGTCGACGGGTCGCGCGTCCTCCTGGTCGAGTCCGCGTCGCGGCCTACCGTGCCCCTGCGCGCCGTCCCGATCGGCGGCGGCCCCGTCACGAACCTCACCTGCGACCGCGCGCGGATCATCGATCTGCGCGCCGACGACACCCACTTCTACTGGTTGGAGGACCGCGGCAACCCGGGCGCGAACGTCCGCAGCGTCTACAAGATGGCGAAGTAGCGCTCCGCCGAGGTCGGCGCCGCCGCGCGCGCGGCGGCGTCTGCCCGCAGCCTTTGGCGGCGGATGACCTCGTCGCGCCGCTCGGCGCTGCTAGACCAGCGCGCATGCAGGTATTCCGATCGATTCTGTTGGGTTCCCTCGTCGTCGGAGCTCTGCTGGGAGGATGCGCCGCCGACGACGCCGGCGCCGCGGGCGCCAGCTGCATGGATTTGCAGGCGTCGCAGTCGGTCAGCCAGCCGTGTTGCCCGGGGCGCGGCATCGACGCGTGCGGCGCCAACCTCTTCTGCGCGGCCTTCGACGGGCGATCGCAGCCGACGTGTTACCCCGAGCGCTCGCGGCCGGACCTCGGCGAGTGCAGCGAGGACCGTCAGTGCGCATCCGGGGAGTGCAACGTTCGGGCGCAGCGGTGCAAGAGCACGTTCGGCGCCTCGTGCCGCGACGACGTGGGGTGCAGCACGCGGCAGCCGCAGCGCTCCGTGTGCCGACTGGGCTCGTGCGACGCCAGCGCCGGCGCTGTCGGAGACTCGTGCAACCTCCCCGAGGACTGCGACAGCCACGCCTGCGCGGGGGGCTTCTGCGTGAGCGCCTCCGGCGCCGCGAAGCCCGAGACGTTCACGGCCATCTGCGACGAAGAGTGGGTGGCGGGCGACCCGAGGGAGCTCTACTTCCACCTCTGGGCCGACGTGTCCTTCGAGCCGGGAGGCGCGGGGCAGCGAGGCTCGCTGCGCATCGCCTGGACGGCGCTGGAGAGCGGCTCGAAGACGCTCGACGCCTCGGCGAGGGTCGGCGCGACCACCTCCGCCCGCGGCCCGGTCGCCACCGACGACAAGTACACGGTCGCGTTCGACCGATTCGTCCTCCCCGCCGCCGCTCTCCACGGGCCCAAGAGCGAGATCGAGGTCACGCCGCTCACGCTGTCGGGGAGCTTCACCTCGCTCGCGAAGCCCTTCTGCGCGCGGCTCTCGGGCACCATCCACAAGCCCGTCGAGCGGCGCATCGGCGGCACCCCGCGGAGCGTCTGCTGGTTCTACCCGACGACGCCGGGGGCTCCGCTCCCCACGTTCCCCCGCGCCTCGTGCCCTTGACCCGCCGCCCGGCGTCGCGACGACGTTCCCGAAGCGTTGGGTGACACGCCTCGCCGTGTTCGGGCGACACTCCTGGCCATCTACCCGCGACCACGCAACAGGTAGGCGCGCACTCCGAATCCGACGACGACTTGCACGAAGAAGCCCGTCGCGGCTCCAATGCGTGTCTTCGAAGGGCGGTCGGAGGTCAACGTGATGATGAGCCCGATGACGCCGGTCACGGCGCCGATCAAGAAGCCCCACCAGAAGCTGCCTTCGTCCTTGGGCGGAACGACCGCCTCGTCGCGCCGCGGCTCGGGGATCCCCGCCGCGTGGTTCGCGAGCGCGAAGACTTGGTGGAGACGCATCCACTTCTCTCCGGACTCCTCCCGGACGAGCGCTGACTCGCGGACGAGTCCGCGGACGGCGGAGTCGTGGAGCTCGTGCAGCGTGAAGGGGCCCTTCTCCGGGCCGCCGTTCCTGCCTTGGACGAAGTAGCGCACGTGGCGATGATGGCTCAGAAGTCGGCATGCGGCACGGAAAAGCACGCCGGCGTCGCCTCCGACGGCGCTCGGCGGTGAGGGGCGCGACCGGCTCGTCGAGCGGGGGGCGAGGCCGCCCCGGCGCCGAAAAATCCGTACGCGAAACCTCGGGGGGTGAACTAGCCTTCGCGGACCATGCGCGTCGTCTACGCCACCCGGAAGAGCGCCCTCGCCCTCGCGCAGTCGCGCGCGTTCGTCGCGCGCCTCGTCGCTTCGTCCCCCGGCCTCGAGGTGGCCGAGGAGCAGGTGGTCACCACCGGCGACAAGATCCAGGACCGGCCCCTCTCGGAGGTGGGCGGCAAGGGCCTCTTCGTCAAGGAGATCGAGGAGGCGCTCCTCGACGGGCGCGCGCACTTCGCCGTCCACTCGATCAAGGACGTCCCCGCCGAGCTTCCCCCCGGGCTCGAGCTCGTCTGCATTCCGCGCCGCGAGGATCCGCGCGACGTGCTGGTCGCTCCCCGCCACGGGACGCTCGCCGCCTTGCCGGCAGGAGCGCGGGTCGGCACGAGCAGCCTGCGCCGCGCGATCGCCCTCTCGCGCGCGCGGCCCGATCTCGTCATCGGCCCCCTGCGCGGCAACGTCGACACCCGCCTGCGCAAGGTCGACGCCGGCGAGCACGACGCGATCGTCCTCGCGCGCGCGGGCCTCGTCCGGCTCGGCCTCGAGGCGCGGGCGACCGACGTGCTCGCTCCCGAGATCTCGCTGCCGGCGGTGGGGCAGGGCGCGCTCGGCATCGAG
>JAEUKG010000829.1 GCA_016794325.1 Myxococcales bacterium
GACGAGCAGCCCAAGTGGCTCGGGCGCACGAACGACAAGGGCGAGTGGACGATGCAGTTCACCGGCTGGGGGTGGCTCTCGAGCGGCCGGCCGAAGACGGTGCGGCTCGTGCTGCCGACCGACGGCGGGCCGCCCCGCGAGATCGACGCGCCGATGAAGCTCGTGAAGCCCGGCAAGGAGATCCTCGTCGTCATCGATCCGCTGGGAAAGATCGAGGGCAAATGGGCGATCCGCGGCGTCGTGAAGAGCGCCAAGCTCGACGCCAGCTTCGGCCCTGGCGCGCCGCTCGCGGGCGCGATCTGGGGCAAGGCCTCGGAGTGGGAGAAGGCCCAGCGCGACGCCGAGCGCTCGATGATCGGCAAGCCGATGACGGAGCAGGTCGTCGACTTCGATCAGACGCTCGGCTCGTGGCGCTGGAACCAGGTCCCCGACGGCGACATGATCCGGATCTCCTCGCCGCTCGAGGCCGATCCCAAGTCGCCGGGCTACAGCACCTACTGGGTGAAGCTCACCGGGCCCGACACCTTCACCGGGCGCTCGCTCCACGTCGCGCGCTACGCCGGCAAGGAGAACCGCACCGAGGCGACGATCACCGGCGCGCGGGTGAAGTGACCGTCAATACGTCTCGATGTGGAGCCGGCCCTCGCGGCGCATGCGGTCCTTGAGGTCGGCGAACGACGTGCCGCCGTCCTTGCAGACGTCGCCGAGCGCCGCGAGCACGCCCTCCTCCATCTTCTTGTGGCCGCAGACGAACACGAACGTGTCGTCGCTCGTGAGCATCGCGCGCACCGCGTCGGCCGAGGCGCGAATGCGATCCTGCACGTACTCCTTGGGCTTGCCGGGCACGCGCGAGAACGCGAGCTCGACCCGGATGAGCTCCTTCGGGAGCTTCATCAGCGGCCCGAAATACGGCAGCTCCTCGGGGCGGCGCGCGCCGAAGAAGAGCATGATCTCGCCGCCCTCGCCGAGGCCCATGCGCCGGCGCCGCCGCTCGGTCATCGCGCGCATGGGCGCGGCGCCGGTGCCGGTGCAGATCATGAGGAGCTTGGCGCCCGGGTGGTTGGGCATGAGGAAGGTGGAGCCGTACGGCCCCGTCACCGTGACCTTGTCGCCCTTCTGCAGATCGCAGAGGTAGCTCGACGCGACGCCGCGCGTGGGCTTGCCGTCGCGGTCGACCACCACGCGCTTGACGGTGAGCGCGAGGTTGTTGTGACCGGGGCGCTCGCCGTTGCGCGGGCTCGCCACCGAGTAGAGGCGGACGTGGTGCGGCTTGCCGGTCTCGGGATCGACGCCCGGCGGCACCACCCCGATGCTCTGCCCCTCGAGGACCGGCATCGCGGTCTTGCCGAAGTCGAGCACGATGTGGCGGATGTCGCTCTCGGCGTCCTCGGCGGTGAGCCGGTGCACGCCCGCCACCGTGGCGATCGCGGGCTTCTCGAGCGAGTAGAGCCCGACGTACGGGTGCGCCGCCGACCACGGGGGCGGCACCCGCCCGCCCTCGGCGGCGCTCGCGATCTCGGACAGGCGAAGGACGTCGTCCGGGACCTCGCTCGCCCCGTCGACCGGCGCCGGGGGCGCGGCGTCGGCGGGGAGCGAGTCCCACACGAGCTGCTGGTCGATCGGGAACGGCGCCTCCACGCGGCGCCAGCTGTCGATGGCGCCGGTGGGGCACGGGGGGAGGCAGTCGCCGCACTCGTTGCACAGCTCGTGCTTCACCACGTAGTTGCGGCGATCGTGGGTGATCGCGCCGGTGGGGCACGTCTCCTCGCACGTGTTGCAGCGGATGCAGATCTCGGGGTCGATCAGGTGCTGGCGGACCAGCGGCAGGGCCGTCATCTCAGTTGAAGCGAACGTACTCGAAATCCTGCGGCTGGTTGTTGATCCCACGCGGCGGGGGCGCGATGTAGCTCGCGAACTTGCCGGGCTCGGCCACGCGGCCCATGAGCGCCTGCACGAACGCGTGGTCGTCGTTCGAGGGGAGCCACTCCTTGGAGCGGTGCGTCCACTCGGCCTCCGACACGACCTTGCCCTCGGGGCTCACGTGCGCGCCGGCGAAGGTGCCGATCTTCCGGTGGAACGCCTTGTGGGCGAGCTTGAGCCGGGCGGGGACGCCCGCCTTCTCCATGATCTTGTTCCAGCGATCGACGCCCGCCTGGCAGTCGGCGATGTAGTCGTCGCGGAGGCGCTCGTTCAGCGTCTGGAGGGCGTTCGCGTGCTTCTCGACGAGGGCGTCGCCGACGAGGTCGAGCAGCGGGTACTCGGCGTTGGTGAGGACGTGGTCGTCGCCGATCTTGGTCTCGTCGAAGCGGCCCTTGAGGCCCATCGAGTAGAACGTCGCGGCGTTGGACGAGATCTCCGATCCGTAGAGATCGAGCGTCACGCTGAAGTGGAAGTTCAGGTAGCGCTGGATCGTCGGGATGTCGATCGCGCCCGCGGCCCGGACCTTGGCGGGGTCGTCGGACTTGAGCTCCTTCATCACGTCGCAGGTGCGCTGGAGGATGCGGGCGATGCCCGACTCGCCGACGAAGAGGTGGTGGGCCTCCTCGGTGAGCATGAACTTGCAGGAGCGCGCGAGCGGATCGAAGCCGGACTCGGCGAGCGCGGCGAGCTGGTATTTGCCGTCGCGATCGGTGAGGAACGTGAACATGAAGAACGAGAGCCAGTCCGGCGTCTTCTCGTTGAACGCGCCGAGGATGCGCGGCTTGTCGGCGTCGCCGCTGCGGCGCTCGAGGAGCGCCTCGCCCTCCTCGCGCCCGTCGCGCCCGAAGTACGCGTGGAGCAGGTACACCATCGCCCAGAGGTGGCGGCCCTCCTCGACGTTGACCTGGTAGAGGTTCCTGAGATCGTAGAGCGACGGGCACGTCTGCCCGAGGTGGCGCTGCTGCTCGACGCTCGCGGGCTCGGTGTCGCCCTGGGTGACGATGATGCGGCGGAGCGTGCTGCGGAGCTCGCCGGGCACCTCGTTCCACGCCGGGCGGCCCTTGTTCGAGCCGAAGTTGACGAGCCGGCCCTCCTCCTGCGGCGTGAGGAAGATGCCCCAGCGGTAGTCGGGCATCTTCACGTAGCCGAACTCCGCCCAGCCCTTCGGGTCCACGCTCACCGCGGTGCGCAGGTAGACGTCGTAGCCCGAGCTGTTGTCGGGGCCGACGTCGCGCCACCAGTCGATGTATTTGGGCTGCCAGTGCTCGAGGGCGCGCTGGAGCTGCTTGTTCTGATCGAGGCCGACGTTGTTGGGGATGCGGCTGGCGTAGTCGATGCTCATCGTGCGCGCGTGCGAAAGCAAGCGACGTGCGCGTCTTGCGGGGCCGGCGGCGCCACGCCAAGCCCGGGAAATGCAGGGGTTTTCGCGCCCGAGGGCCCGACCCGCGCGCAAGACGCGCGTCCGGCCGCAAGCCCTGCACTCGTGGTCAGCTCGAGTCGGGCGGCTCGACGGATCCCCGCGTCGGCGCGAGCGCGGGTGGCGCGACCTCTCAGAAGTTGCGGTTGATCGTCGGGTCCGTCGGCGGCGTGGCCGCGGTCGCGGTCGGCTTCGCGGTCGCGGTCGGCGCGGGGGCCGCCGCCGCCGTCGCGGCGCTGCTCGCGCGCGCGGTCGCGGCCGCGCCCGGCTTGCCGAGCGGGACCGCCGCCGCCGTCGTCGGCGGCGCGGCCGCGGCGAGCTCCACCCGCGCGGGGACCGGCCCGCTCTCGGAGATGACGACGTCGGCGCGCGTCGTCTTGTCGCCGACGGAGAGCTCGATCGTGTGCACGCTGCCGACCGTGCCCGACACGTCGACCATGCCCGCGCGCGGCGTCGCAGCCACGCCGTCCACCCGCACCGACGCGGCCGGCGGCGCGACCGCCACCGCGACCGCGATCGAGCCTCGCAGCGCCGGCGTCGACGGGGCGGGCGAGCTGGCGGCGGACGCGCCGGCGTGGAGCACGAGGGCCGCGCCGGCGGGATCGGGCGTGGCGCGGAGCTTCGTCGGGGAGAGGGCGACCCCGGCGCCGACGCCGACGAGGGTGAAGAGCGGCGCGAGCCAGAGCACCGGCGAGCGCTTCGCGGACGGGGCGTGCGTGCTCGCCACGCCGGCGCTGGTGGCACCCGGCGGCGACGACGCGCCGGGCGACGAGGCCGCCGCCGAGATCGCCGACACCGGCGCCGAGGACGCGCCGGCGCCGGCCTGGTTCGGGTTGGTCGACGATCCGATCTGCCCGAAGCGCGGCGCGCGCACGAGGCGCAGCGCGTCGGGGACCGTGACCAGCATCTCTTCACGGATGGTGATCGAGGGATCGCCGAGGGCGGAGGTGATCGCCGAGTACATCTCGCGGGCGCTCGCGAAGCGATGGCCCGGGTCGCGCGAGAGGGCGCGGTGGACGACGGCGGCGAGCTCGGGCGAGACCCACGGCGCGAGGTCCTGCACCGGGCGCGGATCGGCGGCGCAGATCGAGAGGATGAGGTCGCCGAGGGTCTGGCACTCGTGGGTCGGCGTCACCCCGGTGAGCGCCTCGTACATGATGATGCCGAGCGACCAGAGGTCCGAGCGGCTGTCGAGCGTCTTCAGGCCGCGCGCCTGCTCGGGCGACATGTACCGCGGCGAGCCGATCATCGAGCCGGTGCGGGTGAGCTTGTGGTCCTGGCTGTCGTCGAGGTGATTGACCCGGACCTTGGCGATGCCGAAGTCGAGGAGCTTCACCACCACCTCGCCGTTGTCCTTGTGCGACAGGTAGGTGTTCGCCGACTTGATGTCGCGGTGGACGATGCCCGCCTCGTGGGCGCGGTCGAGCCCGAGGCACGCCTGGGCCGCGACGCGCATGACGAGATCGGGGGGGAGCTGCCCGAGGCGGGCGAGGAGCTGCGAGAGATCCTCCCCCTTCAGGTACTCCATGACGATGTACGGGTTCTTGGTCTGGGCGTCGACGCCGCTGTCGAGGACCTGCACCACGTACTGCGAGTCGATGGCGCCGCTCGCGCGGGCCTCGCGCTGGAAGCGCGCGATGATGCCGTCCTCCTTCTCGAGGAGCTCGGCCACGATCACCTTGAGCGCCACCCGGCGCCCGGTGTTCATGTGCTCGGCCTCGTAGACGGCGCCCATGCCGCCCTCTCCGAGCTGCCGCACCACGCGGTACTTGTCGTCGATGACCGAGACGTCCATCGCCAGGCTCAGATTATCAGACCCTGCGCCGGCGCGCGCAGAGGGCCAGCGCGGCCGCGAAGAGGACGACGGCCACCCCCGCGGGGGCGGCGCGCCCGGGTGAGGCCGCGCACGCGCTGGGCGACTCGGGGGCCGCGACGCACTGCCCGGACGCCCCGCAGAAATACGGGGCCGCGCAGTCGTTCACGTCGGCGCAGCGGTCCTTGCACCGGTTGCCCTGCTCGTCGCACCGGTACGGGGCGCAGTCGGTCTGCGTCGTCCCGTCGGGCGCGAGGATCACGTGATCGCCGTCGCACTTGGCGGCGGGGATGCACTTCCCGTTGCTGCAGCCGAAGAGGCGGCCGCAGTCGGCGTCGGTCGCGCACGACGTCTTGCACGAGCTCGTGTCGGCGCAGGAGTAGTTGCCCGGGCACGGCCGAGGCGGCTGGAGCACGCACGCGCCCCTCCCGTCGCACGCTCCCGCCGTCCGCACCGCGTCCTTGCAGGTCGTGCCGCAGCCGGTCTGCGCGGTGGGGTACGTGCACACGTCGCGACGCACGCCGTCGCACGCGCCGCCGCAGTTGGTGCCGTCGCTCTTGCACGGGCGGTTTCCGTGCGCGCGGCCGGCGACGACCTCGCAGCGGCCCTTCACGAGGCCGTCGCAGGCCTCGCACACGCCGTCGCACGCGACGTTGCAGCACACCCCGTCGGTGCAGAAGCCGCTCGCGCACTCGCCGCCGGCGGCGCAGGCCTGCCCGTCCTTCTTCTTGCAGGCGCCGGCGCCGTCGCAGGTGCTCGCGCCGGCGCACGTGTCGGGATCGTCGGCGTTCTTCACCGCCTGGCAGGCGCCCGTCGTCGCGACGCACTGCTTGCACGGGCCGGCGCAGGACGCCGCGCAGCACACGCCGCGATCGCAGATGCCGGAGCCGCAGTCGTCGTCGACCGCGCACCCGGCCCCCGCCGAGGCCACGGTGAGGAGCTCGACCTCGCCGTAGGAGTTGCCGAAGCCGTCGTTGCGGTTGCGGCCGCCGGTGACGACGACGGCTCCGCTGTCGAGGACCGTCGCCCGGTGGAAGCCGCGGTTGTTCTGGAGCACGGGCGCGGTGATCACGTCGGACGTCGCCGCGCTCCACCGCTCGACGAGCGCGGTCGCGCTGGTGCCGATGAAGCCGCCGACGACGTCGACGTTGCCCGACGGCGCGAGCACCACCTCGGCGTTCGTGCGCGAGTCGACGAGGCTGCCCGCCGCGCTCCACTTGCCGGCGGCCGGATCCCACTGCTCGATCGTCTTCTGCCCGCCGCCGAAGGCGACGACCTTGCCCGAGGGGAGCGCGATCGCCGCGAGCCCGTCGCGGGACGTCGCCATCGCGCCGGTCGCGGTGAACGACCCGTTCGCCCCGGCCGCGGGATCGTAGATCTCCGCCGACGCGTTGCCGCCGCCCGCCACCAGCACCTTGCCGGTCGGCAGGAGCGCGGCCGCGCAGGCGCCGCGCGACGCGGTCATGGGCGGGGTCGCGGTGAACGAGTCCGTCGCCGGATCGTAGAGCTCGGCGCTCGCGCCCGCGCCGCAGGCGACGAGCACCTTGCCCGACGGGAGCCGGACGACCGCCGGCGTGCTCCGCGCCGACACCATCGCCCCCGCCGTGGCGGTGAAGCTCGAGAGCGCGGGATCGTAGATCTGCGCGCCGCCACCGACGATGAGCACCTTGCCGCTCGCGAGGAGCACCCCCGGCCGATTGGTGCCGCGATCGAGCAGCGAGCCGCCGTTCGCGAACGTCTGCGTCGTGGGGTCGTACACCTGCGAGTTGTTCGACGGGAAGCACCCGCCCCCGCAGCTCGTGCCGTACGCGGTGAGGATCCGCCCGTTCGCGAGCTTCACCGCGGTGTGCTCGTCGCGCGCGGCGCCGAAGCCCGCCGACACCCACGAGGGGTCGACGAGGACGGGGTACTTCGCCCCCGACCACGATACATGCACTGTGCACGTTTCCGCGCCGGGCGCGGTCACCGGGCGGTCCCACGGCGGCGCGGGGCTCGCGTCGAAGGCGCAACCTCGGACCGCGACCGCGGCCGCGACGCGGCGGCCGGCGGCGTCGAGCGCGTACGGAGGCTCCATGCGCAGGCGCGGAGCCCCG
>JAEUKG010000862.1 GCA_016794325.1 Myxococcales bacterium
GACGCGCCTCCACGAGGAGGCCGGGCGCTGGGACCTCGTCGCCCAGTCGCTCCGGGCCCGCATCGACACCGCGCTCACGACCCAGGAGAAGGTCCCGCTCTACCTCGCGCTCGCGCAGGTGCAGACGACGCGCCTCCGCCAGCCGCTCGGCGCGCTCGAGTCGCTCAAGGCCGCGCGCGTCCTCGACGCCGTCCACCCGGTCCCCGCCGAGGAGATCGCGCGCGTGCTCGAGAGCGCGGAGGACAACGTCGCGCTCCGCGACGCCTGCGCCGCCCTCGCCGACGACGCGATCACGCCGATGGAGCGCGCGTATCACCTGATGCGCGCGGCCGAGATCGACGAGCTCGCCCTCGGCGACGACGAGAGCGCGGCCCGCCTCTACGCCCGCGCCCTCCAGGAGATGCCCGAGGAGGAGGCGCTCGCGGAGCGGCTCGATCGCGTGCTCCTGCGCCGCGGCGTGGCGAGCATCGTCCGCGACGAGGGCACCGCGCGCTTCGTCTCCCAGGGCCTCGACGAGCGCCGGGTGTTCCTGCAGAAGCGCAACGAGCGCGCGCTCGCGCCCGAGGCCGCCAAGGCCCTCAAGCTCGACCTCGCGCTCACCCTCCACCACCTCGGCAAGGACACGTCGATGGCGGTCTCGCTCCTCGAGAGCGTGCTCGAGGACGAGCCGCGCAGCGTGCCTGCCCTCCGCCTGCTCGAGCACGTCGAGCGCCGGAGCCACGCCTGGGTGCCGCTGTCGAGGATCCTCGCGCAGCAAGGCGCGGCGTTCGCCGACGCGCGTGCGCGCCTCGGCGCGCTGTGGTCGGTGGCGTGGCTCGAGGAGTGGCGCCTGCCTCCGAGCGAGGCGGTCACGACGTACGAGCGCATCCTCGAGCTCGATCCGACCGATCCCGGCGCCCTCGAGGCCGTCGTCCGCAAGCAGCTCCCGAACGCGCGGCGCGGCGACCGGCGCGCGCGCGGGCAGGTGGTGGCCGCGCTCCGCTCGCTCTCGGCGCTCGCGACCGACGAGGGGCCGCTCCTCGCCGCCCAGCTCCGCACCGCGCTCCTCGTCGAGGCGCACGAGAAGGACGTCACCGAGGACGAGGTGCAGGCGCACGAGCTGGCGCGCGAGGCGCTCGAGCGCTACCGCGCCGCCCTCTACGTCGAGCCGATGAGCGTCACCGCGGCGACCGGCCTCGCGCGCCTCGCGAACCGCCTCGGCGACACCTCGGGCGCGGTCATGTCCGCGATTTCGCTCGCGGATCTGGCCATCAACGCCCCGGCGCGCGCGCGCTACCTCATCGACGCCGCGGACCTCCTCCTCGGCGACGGCGAAGACGATCGGCTCGGCACGCGCGACAACCGCGAGCACCGCGCCGCCGACCTCCTCGACAAGGCGCTCACCGCGAACCCCGACAACATCGAGGCCGCGACCAAGCTGTCGCAGGTGCGCGTCGCGCTCGGCCAGGCCGAGCGCCTCGTCGACAGCGTCCGCACCGCCATCGGGCGCGCCAAGGACACCGCCGCCATCGTCGCCCTCGGCAGCGAGATCGCCAAGGTCGCCCGCGACGAGCTCCGCGACCTCGTGGTCGCCATCGACGCGATGCGCTTCGTGCAGCGCCACGCGCCGGACCACGTCCCCTCGCTCCTCACCCTCTCGGAGCTCTGCATCGCGCAGCGGGCGTGGCCCGAGGCCACCGAGACCCTCGAGCACATCGCCGAGAGGGGCCGCGAGCCCGCGCCCCGCCTCACCGCGCTCTTCGCCCTCGCGAGCATCTACGAGAAGATCCTCGGGCGGCCCGAGGACGCCGAGGGCGCCCTGCGCCGCGCGCTCACCGTCGACGAGGCGAACCCGCGCGCGATCCGCGCCCTCATCCACCACCTCGCGGCCAAGGCCCAGAACCCCGACCTCGACGCCCAGAAGAAGCTCGCGCCCCGGCTCGAGATCGCCGCGCTCCTCGAGCGCCTCGCCGCGGTCGAGAAGGACAAGACCGCGAAGTGCGACATCCTCCTCGAGCTCGCCGATCAGCGCGTGCAGCTCAAGGACCAGAACCTCGCCGAGAAGGCCCTCGTGGAGGCGGTGGCGCAAGCGCCCCAGCACGCGAAGGCGTTCGCCCGGCTCGGGCGCTTCTTCAAGGGCCCGACCGGCTTCGACGCGGTGTCGTACGCCCGCGCGCTCGCCGCCGTCATCGGCCGCGGCCAGCAGCTCGGCCACGAGGACGCGCGGTGGTACGCGACGCTCGGCCACATCGAGGTCGACGCCCTCGGCCGCCTCCGCGACGGCGCCTCGCACCTGAAGAAGGCGGTCGCGATGCAGCCGCTCCTGCACGAGTCGCGCTTCGAGCTCGCGCAGGCCTACGGCCGCATGGGCGCCCACGACGAGGCGAGCAAGACCCTCCTCGGCATGATCGCCCCCGTCGCCGATCCCCTGGGCGCGATCTCCGATCCCGCGGCGGCGCTCGAGCTCCTCGAGAAGTCGCTCTCCGCCGAGCGGCGCGGCGAGGAGGCCATCGTCATCAGCGAGCTGCGCGCCATCTGCGGCGAGCTCGACGAAGGCCGCCACGCGTGGCTCCGCGCGCGGCGGCTCGGCGCCTTCGAGTCCCACCACGCCGTCCTCGATCGGCAGGCGCTCGTCGGGCACATCCTGCCGAGCGAGGGCCGGCACGTGCTCCTCGAGGTCGCGGCCGCGGTCGCGGGCCTCGAGACCCGGATCCTCCGCGCCGATCTCACCGAGCTCGGCGTCACGTCGCGCGACAAGATCGGCAAGCGGAGCGGGCACCCGACGCGGACCCTGCTCGACCGGGTGATGAAGGCCCTCGGCCTCTCCGACGTCGACCTCCTCGTGAGCGACCGCGTCACCCGCACGCGCGTCATCGCCCAAGACACGCTCTGGGTCGTGGTGCCGCGCTCCCTCACCGAGCTGCCCGAGCCGACGCAGCTCGCGGCCCTCGCCCGCGCGCTGTCGCGCATCGCCTACGGCGCGCCGTGGCTCGAGGAGCTGCCGCCGCCGCACATCGAGGCGCTGCTCGTCGCGTGCGCCCGCGTCGTCGTGCCCACCTACGGCGCCGAGGACATGGACGTCCTGTCGCAGAAGCTCGTCGGGCAATACGAGCCGAGCGTCGCCAAGGAGATCACGCGAAAGCAGCGGCAGGCGCTCGAGAAGCTCATCCCGCACCTCGGCGCGAAGGCCGGCAAGCCCATCGCCATCGACGTCCTCATCGGGGCGCTCGCCAAGGCCGAGCTCCGCGCCGCCTACGTCCTCACCGGCGACGTCCTCGCGACCATCGACGAGCTCCGCGGCCTCGACGTCGCCCTCCTCAACGCGACCGAAAACCCCGGTCGCGACGCCCTCCTCGCCGTCCTCGGCCACCCCTTCGCCGGCGACGTCGCCCGCTTCGCGCTCACGCCGGAGTCGACCGCGCTCCGGCGGCGCGTCGGCTCGATCTGGGCCGGCTGAGGCGATCCGGCGGCGCCGCTCGCGCGTAAGGCGGGCGTGGCCAGGGTCGTCCTCGCGCTCTTCGTCGTCGCCGTGGGCGTCCTCCACTTCGCGCGCCCCGAGGGGTTCGTGCGCATCGTGCCCGCGGCGCTCCCCTTCCCGCTCGCGCTCGTCTACCTGAGCGGCTTCTTCGAAATCGCGCTCGGGCTCGGCCTCCTGTGGCCCCGCTCCCGGCGGGTCGCGGCCTGGGGCCTCGTCGCGCTCTTCGTCGCCGTCTTCCCGGCGAACGTGAACATGGCGGTGAACCACATCCAGCCCGAGGGGGCCACGCTCCCCGAGTGGGCGTTCTGGGCGCGGCTGCCGCTGCAGATCGCGCTCGTCGCGTGGGCGGTGTGGGTGGGCAAGCGGCAGGCGGCCGTCGTACGATCGCCCGCGTGAAGCCCGAGATCCTCCGCGTCACCGACACCATCACCTGCGTCCGAAGGCCCTCGTATTTCACGTGCTCGTACGTGATGCGGACCGGCGACGGCGTGGTGCTCGTCGACGCGGGGATGAAGTCCGACGGCTCCGACGTCCTCTTCGCGCTCGAGTCCCTCGGGCTCGCCCCCGCCGACGTGCGCGCCATCCTCGTCACCCACTGGCACAACGACCACGCCGCGGGCGCGGGCGCGCTCGCCGAGGCGAGCGGGGCGCGGGTGGCGTGCACCGCGCCCGAGGCGCCGTACCTCCGGCGCGACACCGCGAGCGGCGGGGTCCTCGGCTGGCTCTCGGACGCGGTGCCCGAGGTCGGCCCGTTCGTGCTCGCCAAGGGCCTGCTCGGCGGCGCCCCGATGCGCGCGGTGGCGCCCACGGACGTCGTCGCCGACGGTGACACGATCTTCGGATTTCGTGTCATCGCGACGCCCGGCCACACCGAGGGCCACGCCGCCTACCTCCACGAGGCCGAGGGCGCGCTCTTCGCCGGCGACGCGCTCGCGATGATCGACGGCAAGCTCCGCTTCATGGCCCGCGCGGTGACGCCGGATCTCGACGCCGCGCGGACCTCGATGGTCCAGCTGATGGACCGGTCCTTCGACCTCGTCTGCCCTGGGCACCGCGAGCCCGGGCCGCTCGACCGGGAGGACGCGAAGCGCTTCTCCGAGCTCTTGGCGACGCGCGAGTGGCCCGCCTTGGGCTGAAGGATGCCGAGTGTTATACCGGTGGCATGATGCGAGTCACCGAGAGCCTCTCGCCCGCTTGGGAGCACATGAAGCGCGTGCTCTTCCGCCCGTTCAACCTCGGGACGTGGTTCTCGTTCGGCTTCATCTTCTTCCTCCAGAGCTGCGCCGAGGGCGGGGGCTCGAGCTTCAACTTCCCCGGCGGCGGCGGCAACGGCGGGAGCCGCAGCTCCGGCTACGGCAGCTCGGGCAGCCACGACACCGACAACAGCATCTTCCACGCCTTCGACCAGGTGACGAGCGCCTTGCACCACGGCGACGTCGCGCCGCGCGGCCCCGGCATCCCCGAGACCGGCCTCATCGTCGGCCTCGCGATCGCCGCGGTCGTGATCGCGATCCCGATCGCGCTCGCGGTGATGTGGCTGGGCGCGCGCGGGCAGATGATGGCGATCCGCGCCGTCGCCAGCGGCGCCGCGCCCATCGGCGAGACCTGGCGCGCGACGAGCGGCGCGGGCTCCAAGTTCTTCAAGTTCCACCTCGCGATCCTCGGCATCACCCTCGGCGTCCTCCTGCCCTTCGCGGGCGCGGGCGGCGCCGTCGCGATCTCGGCCGACAAGGCCCACCCCGAGGACATGATCGTGCCCCTCGTGCTGATCGGCATGGTCGCGGTGCTGCTCATGATCCCGCTCATGGTGGTGTCGGGGCTGGGCCGCAACTTCGTCGCTCCGATCATGCTCAAGCACGGCGTAGGAGCCCGCGAGGGGTGGAAGATGTTCTGGGGCCGCGCGCGCGGCAACGCCGGCCAGATCTTCGTGTTCTTCTTGCTGAAGTGGGTCATCGGCATCGCGGCGGCGCTCGTCGCCACCATCGCCGGGCTCGTCACGTGCTGCATCGGGTTCCTCCCGGTCGTGCACCAGACGATCATGGCGCCGTACCACGTGTTCGAGCGCGCGTGGTCGCTGCAGATCCTCGCGTCGCTCGATCCCGAGCTCGCCATGATCGCCGAGGCGCCGGCCGCCGGCCCCGGCTTCGGCCCGCCGGGCTTCGGCGGCCCGCCGGGCTTCGGGCCCGGCGGCGGGTACGGCCCGAGCGGCGGCTACGGCCCGGGCGGCGGCTACGGCGGCGGCGGCTACGGCGCGGGCGGCGGCTACGGCGGTCCGCCGATGCCGCCGGGCGGCTTCGGCGCGGGCTGATCCCCGGTCATTTCCGCCCCTTCGCCCGCAGCTTCGCGCGCACCGCCCGCGCGAAGACGCGGTCGCGGCGCCGCCCTTCGGCGACGGCCCTCGCGTCCTTGCGCTCGGCGAGCAGCGCGAGCTCGGCGGCGAGCTTGGCGTGGCTCACGAGCCGGCCCTCGTCGAGCTCGCCCTCGTCGACCGCCCTGCGCACCGCGCAGCCGGGCTCGCCCTCGTGGCGACAGTCGCGGAAGCGGCAGCCCTCCGCGAGCCGCGCCACGTCGTCGAAGACCTCGCCCAGGTCGACGCCTTCGTCCCAGAGCCGGAGCTCGCGCATCCCCGGCGTGTCGACGATCGCGCCGCCCGACGGGAGCGCGAGGAGCTCGCGCCGCGTCGTCGTGTGTCGCCCGCGACCGTCGGCGGCGAGCGCCGAGACCTCCTGCCGCGCGCCCCCGAGCAGCCGGTTCGCGAGGGTGGATTTCCCCGCTCCCGAGGGCCCGACGATCGCCGCCGTGACGCCCTCCCCCAGGTGCGCCGCGACGTCGGCGATGCCCTCGCCGGTCACCGCCGAGACGGCGAGGACCGGGCGGCCGCCCGCGACCGACTCCGCCTCGCGGACCGAGGGCGAGGGATCGTCCACGGTGTCGAGCTTCGTGAGCACGACGACCGGCGCCGCGCCGCTCGCCGCGACGGCCGTGAGGTAGCGCTCGAGCCGGCGCGCGGTCCGCGCCTCGCCGATCGCGCACGCGACGAGCGCGACGTCGACGTTCGCGGCCACGACCTGGGGCCGGGTCACGCCGCCCGCGACCGCGCGCACGAACGCGCTGCGGCGTGGGAGCACGACCTCGACCCGGGCGAGGCCCCCAAAGACCTCGCGCACGCCCACCCAGTCGCCCACGCTCGGGCGATCGGCGGGCGCGTCGCTGCGCCGAAGGAGCGCGGACGCCTCGGCGGCGACGTCGCCGCGAAGGGTGGCGACGACGAGTCGGCCGCGGTGCTCGGCGACCACGCGGCCGGGCGCGAGGCCCGAGGCGCGGTGGGCCTCGAAATCAGACGAAAATCGGGCGTCGAACCCGAGGGACGCCAGGCGCCCCGACGCTGTGCTCATGAGGATGCTCCGTCGTGGAATGGACGAACGATCTCCGCCGCGCGTCGCGAACGCGACGCGGGCTCACGCGAAAGGCGGAGCCGTCACGACGTCGTCGGGTCGCTCAGAGAGCGATCGGGCGACGGCGGACGGCGAGATCGACGACGGACATCACGAGGCATCCCTTTCGGTTCTTGGCGCACCACCGCGCCGAAGCAGAGCGTAGCACGCCCCGAGCGTCGCGCCGGCGGGGCCCGCTACTTCCGCAGGCGAAGGCGCGTCACCGCGATCGGGGCGGCGACGCCCTTCACCGACACCTCGCGCTCGTCGACGACCTCGAGCCCCGCGAGCCCGGCCGCGGCGATCGTCTCCCGGGGGGCCACGATCTCGGACGACTCGGCGAGGTGCTGGAGGCGCGAGGCGACGTTCACGGTCTGCCCGAAGTAGTCGAGCGCGCCGTTGGCCGACACCACGTAGCACGGCCCGGCGAAGAGCCCGAGCTTCAGCCCCGTCTTGTCGCCGTAGCGGTGCTCCTCGCGGAAGCGCTCGAACGCGGCGAGGCAGCGCGCCGCCGCGGCGAGGCAGCTCGCGTCGTCCTGGAACGCGGCCATGACCGCGTCGCCCATCGTCTTCACCACCGTGCCCTTCGCGGCCTCGATCTCCTTGCGCAGGACGTCGAAGTGGTCGTCCACGAGGCGGAACGCGGCGGCGTCGCCGGCCTCGTGGTAGAGCGCCGTCGACCCGGTGAGATCGCTGAAGAGGATCGCGACGTGCGAGACCTTGAGCGGCGTGCCCCGCTTCAAGATGTCGGTCGAGAAGAGCCGCCGGAACTCGCCGAGCGTGGCGACGACGTGCGCGGTCGCGGCCTCGCTCGCGTAGGCGAGGCGCTCGAGCTTCGCGTGCACCGGCTCGCCGAGGCCGCTCTTCACGACGACGTGGCCCGACGGCGCGACGACGACCTCGGCTGGCGTGAGGCCTCGCTCCCCGAGCTCGAGCGTGACCTCCTCCGGAGCCCCGACCTCGGCGGTGCAGCTCGCGAGCTTTCCGCCGCGCACGAACACGCGGTAGCGGCCGGCCTCGGCGGGGACGCCGAGCGATCGCGACTCACCCGGGGCGAGGTTCGCCTGCGCCATGACGTGCGGCGTCCGCGCGGGGCCGCCGACGCAGAACATCTGCCGCGGGACGAGGCGGACGTCGGGGTGGGGCACGAACGTGGCCTCCACCGCGCGATCGAGATCGAGCTCGAACGCGATGTCGCAGAGCTGGCAGTGGCCCTCGAGCGAGACCTCCTCCAGCCGCTCGACGTCCTGGCTCGACGTGAGGCAGCTCGGGCACACGAGCGACCACCGCAGCTCGACGAGGCCCGCGGGGACGGACTTCAGGAAGCCCTTCAATACGTCGGTGCGATCGAGCTCCCACGCGGCCGCGAGCTCGAACGGCCGCATCCGGACGAGGTCGGCGTCGGCCCCTCGGCGGAGGAGATCGGCGATGCGCGCCGCGACCACGGCGTCGACGCCGTCCTTGCGCAGCGCCGCCTCCCCGCGCTCGATCCGCGCCTCGTTCGGAGGGCTCGCGGGCTGCTCGTAGGGGCTCGGCGCCGACGCGTGCACGTGGGCGTCGACGGCGCGGACGACCTCCGCCATCCGACGGACGATGCGCGTCGCTTGCCACTGGGCGACGGGCCGCAGGATGCCGTAGCGGGGCGTGATCGCCAGCCGGAGCGTCGCCCGCGTCCCGCCGCCGGCGCGCCGCTCGAGCTCGAGGCGGTAGACGTACGAGCGCGCCGGACCGCCCCGCATCGTGCGCACGACGCTGAAGGTCTTGCCGTACTCCCACTCGAAGGGCGGCTCCTCGTATTCCAGGTCGAAGCCCCCGGCGCGGGTGTGGACCACGAACCGCGCGCTCGTCTTTTCCCCCTTCGCGACCGGCTCGAGCTCGACGGGCTCGCTCCCGATGAGCCGGTTCGTGCGGTCGGTGTCGGTGACGAGGGGCCACAGCGCCTCCGCCGACGACGCGAGGTCGAGGGCGACCTGCGCGACGGCGGCGTTCCCCCCCGCCGCCGCCCCCCCGAGCGCGGGCGCCCGCGACGGGCGCCGCTCACCCTCCGACATGGGCCTCCGAGCTCGCCGACATGAGCTGGATCCATATCTTCGTTCGCCGACGAGCGGAAGCCCGAGGGGCTCGGCGCGCCGCGTCCCGCGAGACCCTCGAGCCCCGGCCGAATCGGGCCCGCTGGCGCGCCGTATCCGCATATACTCGCGGATCATGACCCGCGAGCTCGCGCCTGGGGCGCGCGTAGACCGGTACGAGATGGTGTGCCCCATCGGCGAAGGCGGGATGGCGACGGTGTGGGTCGCCCGCCTCCACGGCAAACACGGCTTCCAGAAGCTCGTGGCCTTCAAGTCGATCCTCACCCGCTACGCGGAGGACGCGCACTTCCGCGCCATGATGCTCGACGAGGCGCGCATCGCGTCCCACATCGAGCACCCGAACGTCTGCCAGATCCTCGACGTCGGCGAGGCCGACGAGCTCCTCTACCTCGTCCTCGAATACGTCGACGGTGAGGCGCTCTCGCTCATCCACTACGACATGGCCAGCCGGGGCGTGCCGTTCCCGCTCGCCCTCGCCCTCCGCATCGCGGAGGAGACGTGCGCCGGGCTCCACGCCGCCCACGAGCTCACCGACGCCGGCGGGAGCGCCCTCGGCGTCGTCCACCGCGACGTCTCCCCGCAGAACATCCTGCTCAGCGTGCGCGGCGACGTGAAGATCATCGACTTCGGCATCGCCCTCGCTCGCGATCGCATGTCCGAGGAGACGAGCCACGGGTCGCTCAAGGGCAAGGTCAACTACATGCCCCCCGAGCAAGCGGAGGCGAAGAAGGTCGACCGCACCGCCGACGTGTGGAGCGTGGGCGCGATGCTCTACAAGCTCCTCGCCGGGCGCGCGCCGGTCCAGGGCCCCTCGGACGCGGCGACGCTCACCCGGCTCCTGTCGGGGACGCCGCCCGAGCCGCTGCCGCCCGAGGTGCCGGCGTCGGTCTCCGACGTCGTCCTCCGCGCCCTCGCCCACTCGCCCGCGGCGCGCTTCGCGACCGCGCTCGACCTCCAGCGGGCGCTCGAGGCCGCGCGACGCGGGCTCGGCGTCGACGTGTCGCGAGACGATCTCGCGACCTTCGTCCGCGACAACCTCCCCGAGAAGTCGCGGCGGCGGCGCTCGCAGCTCAAGGAGGTCGTCCACGAGCTCTCGCCCGACAGCCCGGGCTCCGGTCGCCAGGAGATGTCGCTGCCGTCGCGCATCCTCGAGAAGGGCGACGTCCCGATCGAGATGTCGCTGTCGGCGGTCGGCGGCGTGCTCGAGCCGAGCCACGGGAGCATCCCCGAGGTCTCGCTGTCGTCGGTCGGCGGCGTCGTGGAGAAGACGCAAGCCGCGGCCGTTGCGCCGCCCGCGCCCCGCCCCACTCCTCCGCCGATGCGCGCGATCGAGCTCGACCACACGCCGCCGTCGGGCCCAGGCTCCGCGCCCGAGCCGCCCGCCGAGCCGCGCGCGCAAGGCGGGCCTGCCTTCATGGACGTCCGCGCGCTCATCCGCAGCGAGGGCGAGCCCGCGCCCGATCGCGCCGCGAGCGCCGGCGGCCCCCGCGGCCCGATCGTCATCTCCGCGGCCCCCGCCCTCACCGCCCTGCCCGAGGACGACAACGGCATTCGCCCGCAGATCGAGCTCGCGGCCACGCCCAAGAACTGGAAGCGCACCGAAGAGAAGAAGAAGGTCCGGTGGAAGCCGCCGGTCGCGTTCGCGGCGATCGCCCTCGCGGTCGTGGCCCTCGTCGTCCTCGGCCTCCCCGAGCTCGCCAGGCGGCGCATCGTCGTCGCGGCCGCCGAGCGCGGCGTCGAGCTCACCATCGGCAAGGCCTCGTTGACGACCCGCGGCGTCGAGCTCTCCGACATCCGCATCCGCTTCCCCAACGTCGCGGGCCTCCAGGGCACGGTGCGCGAGTTTCGCACCGATCTCGCCGGCGAGACCCTCACCGTCACCGATCTCGATCTCGTCGCCGACGCTCCCTCCGACGAGCTCCTGCGCGATCTCGAGTCGTTCAAGCAGCGCACCGGCGCGTCCTCGTCGCTCAAGCGCGTGCAGCTCCAGGGCCTGCACGTGTCGTGGAAGGCGCCGCCCGCGCCGCTCACCATGGTCGAGATGTCGCAAGGCTCGTTCGAGCTCGGCACCCGCGCCACGTTCGGCGACGACATGCGAGGCAGCTTCCAGAAGGTCACCCTCTCGTCGTCGGAGGGTACGGTGGGGCCGTGGGCGCTCTACATCGACCAGGACCGTGAGCTTCGCCGCTTCCGGGTGGTCCTCGACCCTCCGGTGCCCGACGGCCCCCACGTCACCTACTCCACCGGGTCGTCGGTCGACCACGTGTCCGCCAAGATCGCGCGATCGCCGCTGTCGCGGTTCGGGATCCCGCCGAAGCTCGTCGGCATCGACGGCCCCGACTCGCCCGAGGTCGAGGCCGATCTCGACGGCACCTACAAGCCGGCGCAGAAGCGGCTCGATCTCGATCTCAAGCTCGGCGTCTACGGCCTTCGGTCGGGCAAGGGCCCCGTCGACTTCAAGGCGCAGGTGTCGTTCGGCGGGGATCCCGAAAAGCCCGTCCCCATGACGAAGGGGTCGGCGGAGCTCGGCGCGTTCACCGCCGAGCTCGGGGGCACGCTCACCCTCCAGGGCGCCGGCGCGCGCGTCGACGCCTCGTTCCGCACGACGTCGATGACGTGCGAGCGCCTCGCGCGGCTCCAGTCCGAGAAGACCCTCGGGAGCTTCGGCGGCTGGTTCGTCGACGTCATGAGGACGTCCGGGCTCGCCGCGGTCACCGGCTCGCTCGACGTTCAGGGGGCGGTGGCCTTCGACACGAAGGCCCCGCGCGCCACGCGAGTCACGTGGCTCACCAAAGAGACCTGCGGCCTCAAGCTGTTCCGGGTCGGAGCCCCGTAGAGGCCAGCTACTTCTTCTTGGCGCCGACCGACTTGACGCCGGACTCGAGCGCCTCGGCGACCGCCGCCTCGACGGCCTCGCCGCGCGCCCACTGGTGCGCCTTCACGAGCGTCGTCTGGGCCGCCTCGGCGATCTTGGAGCGGCGGCCACGCGACATCGTGGCGAAGCTCTTCTGGGTTTCGGAGGGGTTGTTACGGAGGGAGGGGCCTTGAGAACCGCGCATGAGGCGGCGGGCTTTACCACGCGCCTCGCCGCTTTGGAAAGCGTCAGCCGCAGAACGTCTTCGCGAGGCGCTTCACCCAATCCTCGGCGCCGAGGGATGGCGTGACGAGGCCGCACTTCCCCTCGAGGTCCGGCTGCGGGAGCGACGAGCCCGCGAGGCACGACGTCAGCGGTTTTTCGTAATTCTTACAAGCACTTCCATCGGCGAACGCCGACGAGACGCACGCGGCCCGCGACGCCGCGCTGCAGCTCGCGCAGCGCGCCTCGGGGCACAGCGCGTAGTCGTTGGCCGGGCCGGCGCACGTCCCCGCCCCCGTCCGCCCCTCGAGGAGGCCGATGCAGCCGGGCCAGTTGAGGGCGAGGGCGCCGCCGTAAGAGGTGAGCTTCACCACCGGGCCCCACGAGGCCGCGCCCTCGTCGGAGAACACGCACGCCGAGCACGACGCCTCGGCGGCCTTGGCGTCGTCGCAGCCCTTGCCCGTCTTCTTCGGCCCGAAGCACGCAGCGGCGATCGCGGCGATCGCGGCGTCGCTGCACTTGCCGGGCGCGGCCGCCGCCGGCGGCTTCGAGGGCGGGGTGTAGCTCGTGAGCGGGTCGGGACAGGGCCCGAGCGCCCCCGCGTCGCCCCCGTCGCCGCCCCCCGACGACCCGAGGCCTCCGTCGCCGCGCAGGTCGACGGGCTGCTCGGTGCCGCCTCCGCAGGCGACGAACGTGGCGAGGGCGGCACCGAAGAGGGCGACGATGGAGGAGCGCACCGACGGAGTATACCGCGTCGCGGGGCGCCGGGCTCGGGCGGGCGTCAGGCCGGGTTCTTGGCGGCGAACTCGCCCATGAAGCCGGCGAGGGCGCGCGCGTCGTCGGGCGACACCGCGTTGTAGAGCGACACGCGGATCCCGCCGACGCTCCGGTGCCCCTTGAGCCCCACCATCCCCGCCTTCTTCGCCTCGGCGACGAGCTTGTCCTCGAGGGCCTCGGTGGGGAGGCGGAAGACGACGTTCATGAGGCTCCGGCTCTCGCGCTCGACCGGCGACCGGTAGAAGCCGCCGCTGCCGTCGATGGCGCCGTAGATCGCCGCCGCCTTCTCGCGGTTGCGCCGCTCCATCGCCGGAAGGCCGCCCTCGGCCTTCACCCAGTCGAGCACGTTGCGCACGAGGTAGATCGCGAACGTGGGGGGCGTGTTGTAGAGGGACTTCTCCTTGGCGAACGTGCGGTACTGGAAGATCTTCGGCAGATCCTTGCGGCCGCTGTCGAGGAAGTCCTTCTTCGCGATCACGACCACGATGCCGCTCGGGCCGATGTTCTTCTGCGCGCCGGCGTAGACCATCGCGAAGCGCGAGACGTCGAGCGGCCGCCACAAGAAGTCGCTCGACATGTCGCAGACGTGGGGCGCCTTCGGCGCGAGCAGCGGGCGCGCGGGGTCGGCGCCGGCCTGGGTGCCGTGGATGGTCTCGTTGCTCGTCGTGTGCACGTACGCCGGGCTCGCCGACGGCGAGAGCTCGGCGTCGGTGGGCATGCGCGCGTAGGCCTTCTCCGGCCCGTCGCCGCTCGCGGTGGAGCACGCGAGGTGGGCCGCGCCCCCGAGCACCCCCGCCGTCGCCTTCGCCTCGGCGATCGCCTTCTCGCCCCAGGCCCCGGCCACGACGTAGTCGCCCGTCTTGCCGGCCCCGAGGAAGTTCA
>JAEUKG010000876.1 GCA_016794325.1 Myxococcales bacterium
CGGGGCGTGCGCGCCGACGGATCTCTGCGTTGGCGTCACCTGCTCGCCGAGCGATCAGTGCCACGCCGCCTCGTGCGACCCGGCCACGGGCGCATGCCGCAACGAGCCGAAGGTCGACGGCTTCCCGTGCAACGACGGGAACGCCTGCACCACCCAGGACACGTGCCAGGCCGGGGCGTGCGCGGGGGCGTCGCCGGTCGTCTGTCCGCCGGCCGACGCGTGCCACGCCGCGGGGAGCTGCGATCCCGGCACCGGCGCGTGCTCCCAACCCGCGCTGCCCGACGGCACCGCGTGCAGCGACGGCGATCCGCGCACCGTCCGCGACGCATGCACGGGAGGTGTGTGCGCGGGAGTGGCGCCGCCGCCCCCGTTCGTCGTCGCGAGCACGACGGAGCCGGGCACCGCCTACGTCTTCCAGGGGGACGGCACGTCCATCCCCGTGACACCGGTGGGCCAGGTCGTCGGCACGAGCGGCCCGCACTTTCCCAGCCGATACTCCGTGTGGGCCGGCGATCTGGACGGGGACGGCTACGCCGACGCCTTCCTCGGCGACTCGTACGGCAGCCGCGGCCACGTCTTCCGCGGCGGTGCCTCCGGGCTGATCGCGCCGCCCGCCTCGACGATGACGGCCTTTGGCTTGGGTCGCGCAGCCACGGTGGGCGACTTCGACGGCGATGGCGTGACCGAGCTCGCGGTCGTGAACGACTCCACCCTCTTCGTCTACGAGCGCACCGCCGGAGCCATTTTCGGCACGACGGCGACGACCACCTATCCCGTTCTGGCGGGCAACGTCTTCGCCGTCGTCGCATCGGCGGACATCGACGGCGACGGCTTCGCGGACATCGTCGCCGGGCGCGGCGGCGCGAGCGGCGTCACGATCTACCGCGGCGGCGCGGCGGGCCTCACACCGATCGACCTGCCGAGCCCGGACAACTCAGGCTATTTCGGCCTGCGGCTCGTCACCGGCGACTTCAACGGCGACGGTCGCGGCGACTTCGTCGTCGGAGGAACCTACCTCGGCAAGCTCTGGGCCTACCACGGCGGCGCGAGCATCCCGACGACCCACGCGGCCGTGGTCCAGATCCCCTCGGGGCAGGTGGGCGACTCGAGCCTCATGGCGACGATCGGCGACTTCAACGGCGACGGGTACGAGGACCTCGCGGTCGCGACGCAGGACCGGACGACGTCGCCGTGGACGCACCGCGTCCACGTCTTCGCGGGATCGGCGGCGGGCCTCGTCGCGACCCCGTTCATGACGATCGAGCGACCGCTCGAGGGCCCGGACCCGATCTTCCAGATGGTCGAAGGGATCGGCGATCAAGACGGCGACGGGCGCGCCGAGCTCGCCTTCGGCTACACGCTCCGGAGCGGCGCGCTCGCCGAGACGCGCGTGGAGGTATACCGCGGCCGCGCGACCGGAGGGCTCGTCACGGCCCCCGACGTCACGATCCCTCGCCCGTCGAACCTCGTGACCCTCGCGGATCGCACCTACTGGGGCGGAGCGATCATCGGGCGGCGGCGTTGACTCCTCGTCCGCCGCCGCGCGGGCTTGGACCGACTTGCTGGGCGGCGCCGATCGCGCTCGCCGCGCTCCTCGCGCCCGGCTGCGCGCCGGCGCCGCCGCAGCCG
>JAEUKG010000890.1 GCA_016794325.1 Myxococcales bacterium
TGCCAGCGCGGCGACCGCGACCCGCGCACGTCGCACACGCGCCACGCGCGCCGCACGTCGCACGCGCACCACGCGCTGCCAGCGCGGCGACCGCGACCCGCGCACGTCGCACACGCGCCACGCGCGCCCCCACGTCGCACGCGCGCCACGCGCTGCCAGCGCGGCGACCGCGACCGGCGTGCCGCGGCGGGCGGTCGCGTCAGCGGAAGCGGTCGGTCGCGCTCACCAGCTCGTGCACGATGCCCGGCTCCATCGCCGAGTGCCCCGCGTCCTTGACGATGCGGAGGTCGGCCTCGGGGAACGCGCGGTGGAGGTCCCACGCGCTCTTCATCGGGCAGACGACGTCGTAGCGCCCTTGCACGATGACCGTCGGGATCTTCCGGATCTTGTCGACGTTGGCGAGCAGCGCCCGCGGGCCCTCGAGCCAACCCTTGTTCACGAAGTAGTGGCACTCGATGCGCGCGAACGCGATGGCGAACTCGTCCCCAGCCGTGCGCCGGATGAGATCCTCGTTGGGGAAGAGGCAGCTCGTCGACCCCTCCCACACGCTCCACGCCCGCGCGGCGCGCATGCGCTCGGCGGGATCGTCGCCCGTGAGGCGCTTGTAGTATGCACGCATGAGATCGCCGCGCTCGGCGGCCGGGATCGCCGCGAGGTAGGCCTCCCAAGCGTCGGCGAACATCCACGACGCGCCTTCCTGGTAGAACCAGGCGATCTCCTCGTCGCGGAGGAGGAAGATGCCGCGCAGCACGAGCTCGCTCACCCGGTCGGGGTGGGTCTCGGCGTAGGCGAGGGCGAGCGTGCTCCCCCACGACCCGCCGAAGACCTGCCAGCGCTCGATCCCGAGGTGGGCCCGGAGGCGCTCGATGTCGGCGACCAGATCCCACGTCGTGTTGTGCTCGAGCGACGCGTGGGGCGTGCTCTTGCCGCAGCCGCGCTGATCGAAGAGCACGATGCGGTACGCCTTCGGGTCGAAGAAGCGGCGCTGCTTGGGCTCGGTGCCGCCGCCGGGCCCGCCGTGGAGGAACAGCACCGGCTTGCCGGCGGGGTTGCCCGACTCCTCGAAGTACAGCTCGTGGACGTCGGACACGCGCAGGCGCCCGGAGTTGAAGGGCTCGATCTCGGGGTAGAAGGTGCGGAGCTCGGGCATGAGGGGGCCGCGAGTATGCTCCGGCGGGCGCGATCGTTCAACGGGGCCGCGCCGGTTTCGGGTAGCTTTCGGGCCATGGCGCCGGACCTCCTCCGCCCCTCCCCGGCCGACGCGACGCCGCGGATCGATCTCGAGACCACGCGGGTGGCGATGGGGATGGCGTTCGCGAGCGGCGTCTCGGGCGGGCTCTTCGCCGACGCGCTCGATCGCGCCGACGTGAGCCCGTCGACGTGGAGCCCCGACGCCTACGCCGCGGATCTCTTCGTCACCGAGTTCGTCGCGCGGTGCATGACCATCGGCGCCCGCGGCGCGGCCCCGCTCTCGCCCAGACACGTGGCGCGGGTCCTCACCCGGCCGCCGTCGGATCCCGCCGAGGTCGCGTTCCGGCGGGCGATCCTCGCCGAGCTCGCGGCGTCCCCGGAGCGGAAGGCGGCGCTCGAGGAGCTCTACCTCCACCTCCTGCGCTTCCGCGCGCTCCTCGAGGGCGCGGCCGGCGCCGGCAAGTGGGACCCGGCGCGGCGCCAGCTCGACATCCTCGCCCTCGTGAAGGTGATCGTCGACGCGATGGCGACCGGCTTCGCGGGGGCCACGTCCGGCCTCTCGCGCCTCGCCGCGTTCGGCGAGCGCGTCCGCGCGGGGGAGCCGTACCGTTCGCTCGGCGACCTCCTCCGCTACGACGAGGAGCTCGCGACCGTCGACCTGCGCGTGAGCGTGGGCGCCGACGGCCGCATCCGCGGCTTCTCGATCCTCTCGGTGAAGGAGAACCGCGAGAACCCCTTCGTGGCGTCGGCGCCGCGGCGGTGGGCGGCGCGGCTCGAGCTATTCCTTCGCGGATACAAGCTCGGCGAGGGCGAGGTGATGGCGCGCCTCGTGGACGCGGTGTGGGAGGGGGTGGAGCCGGACGTCGCGGCGTTCGTGCCGCTCCTCGGCGACCTCGAGGTCTACCTCGGCGCGCTCGGGATGCGCGACCGCGCGCTCGCCGCCGGGCTCTCGGTGTGCCTGCCGGACGCCGCGAGCCCCGGAGCGCCGAGGGCCCTCGAGGGACTCTGGAACCCGCTCCTCCTCGGCCACGGGATCACGCCGGTGCCCTGCGATCTGCGCATCGACCGGCACGACGCGATCCTCCTCGTGACGGGGCCGAACTCCGGCGGGAAGACGCGGCTCCTGCAGTCGATCGGCCTCACGCAGATGCTCGCCCAGGCCGGCCTCTTCGTCCCCGCGCGCTCCGCGACCGTCGCCGCCGCGCCCGCGCTCGTGGTGTCGCTCATCCAAGACACGAAGGCCGACCAGACCGAGGGCCGGCTGGGGATGGAGCTCGTCCGCATCCGCGCGCTCTTCGAGCGGCTGCCGCCGGGGGCGATGGTGATCCTCGACGAGCTGTGCTCGGGCACGAACCCCTCGGAGGGAGAGGAGATCTTCGAGCTCGTGGTGCGCATGCTCGCGCGCCTGTCGCCTCAGGCGCTCATCACGACCCACTTCCTCGCCTTCGCCGACCGGCTCGAGCGCGAGGGCGCGGTCGCCGAGCTCCGCTTCGTGCAGGTCGCCCTCGGCCCCGACCACGAGCCCACCTACCAGTTCGCCCCCGGGGTGGCGAAGACGTCGCTGGCCGGCCACGCGGCGGCGCGCCTGGGGGTGACCGGCGATCAGCTCCTCGCGCTCATCGAGGGCAAGATCGCCGCGAGGCCGCCGCCAGAGCCGCCGGAGCGCTGACCGTGCCCACCCTGCTCACCACCCGGCGCATGGACCCGGCCCTGCGCGAGCGCGTCGCCGCGAGCGTGCGGGGCGAGCGCGCCGCCGGCGGGCGCGGCCTGTCGCCGCGGGCGGTCGTCGCGGTGCGGGTCCTCGTGGTGCTCGCGGTCGTCGGGGCGTTCGCGACGCTCGGCCTCGCGCGACGCCGCGACGCAGCCCGCTTCGACCAGGACCGCGCCGCGGTGGTCGCCAGCGTGCAGGCCGCGCGCGCCGGGCTCGGTGACGACGAGCGCGCCGCCGTCGCCCGCGCCCACGCCGCGCTCGCCCCGCTCGCCCTGAGCTATCCCGGTGATGATATCTCTCCGGAGATACGAGCCCCCGGCGCCCTCGACCGCTGGCTCGCCAGGCCGGCGCTGTGGGTGAGGGGCCCCGCGTCGGCGTTCGCGAGCTCGGAGGGGATCTCGAGGGCGGCGGCGACGCCACGGGATCCCACCGTCCTCTGCCTGCTCGATCCGCCCGCGAGCCGCGCCGAGAAGAGCGTGCTCGGCAAGGTGCGCGCGACCTACGCCCCCGGAGTGCTCGAGGAGCGCGCCGCTCACGTGCGACGCCTCGGCGAGGCCGAGCACGCCCTCGCCGTGCTCTCGCCGGCGTTCGAGGCCAAGGTCCTGGCCGCCGACAGCGATCGCGCCCTCGCGCTGCGCCGCGCCGAGCTCGACCCGCTTCCCCTCGCCCGCGGCCGCGCCGCGCTCCGCGCGACCGTCGCCATCGGCGTCGCCGACGAAGAGGGCGCGCCCGGGGGGCCGACCGAGCTCGACGGCGAGCGCCCCCACGACGTGCGCTTCGTGCTCGTCGACCTGGAGCGCGGGCGGACCCTCGTGCGCCTGCGCCGCAGGGTGGATCCGAGCGTGTGGTCGCAGGCCGCGCGCGCCGAGCACGCGAGCGGCATGGACGCCTGCGCCCTCGCGATGGACGTGAGGGCGGCGGTGGCCGCCGCGCCGCGCTGATTCGTGCCGCGCGGATCTGCGCCGCGCGGATCGGCGCCGCGCGGTTTCGTGCCGCGCGCTTTCGTGCCGCGCGGATCGGCGCCGCGCGGAGTCGTGCCGCGCGGAGTCGCGCCGCGCGGCGCGCCGTCAGCTCGTCGTGAAGCCGCCGAGGGTGACGCCCGGGTTCTTCTCGAGGAAGGTCTTCACCGCCATCGGCACCTCGCGGTGGGCGGCGAGCGCCCGCGGGAGGCCCGGCGCGTCGAGGGCGACGCTCTTCGTGTACGACGACCACGCGCCGTCGCTGCACGCGTAGCAGGTGCCGGCGGTGAACTGGTACTGGACCGCGAGCGAGCCCGCGCGCCAGTCGACCAGCGTCTGGGTGAGCTGCACCTCGCTCTGCCCGTCGCCGGGGTCGAAGCCGTCGTCGGTCGTGAGCGCCTTGACCGCGCGCTTGCGGAGGGCCTCGGCCTCGCGCGGCCCGGGCTCGACGGCGACCTCCTCGCCGCGCGCGACGTCGTACACCTTGGCGGAGGCGCCCGAGAAGCCGTGCGCGCCGCAGGCGTACGTGTACGTCGACTCGCGAACGAAGAGGTACGGGCCCACCGACGCGATCACCTCCGCCGAGTGCTTCACCTCGTTGGCGCCGTCGTCGAGGGAGACCTCCGCGAGCACCTTGGTGCCGTCGGGGCCGACGAGCGAGAGCTTCGTCGACTCGCCTTCGCCGGGCGGGTACCACTGCTCGCGCGGGAGCGGGTCGCCTCGGTCGTCGAACGCCTCGCACGGCTCGGTCGGCACCGCCACCGCCTCGCTGCGCACCCGCACGACGCCGCGGGGCGTGGCGAGCACGATGCCGTCGAGCGAGTCGAGCACGCGCCCCTCGTCGTCGATCACCTTCGTCGTCGCGACGCCGCCGCTGCGGATCCAGACGTAAGCGCGCGCGCGCGACGCGAGGATGGCGGGGCCTGGCGCCGCCGGCGCGGCGACGGGCTTCGACACGACGACGTTCGGCGCCGCCGAGGAGCAGCCGACACCGAAGGACGACGACAGACCGAGGAGCGCGAGGGCGACGAGGCGATGCGACGACATGGTGCCGGGGGTTGCAACCGCGAGACCGTCGATGTTCGTGAACGATTGCGGCACCTTACGAGCGCGACCTGTGGCCACCCGCTGCGCGCGACGTGGCTCGGTGGACACGCCGCGCCGTCGAAGACGGAGCGCCGCGAGCGCGGCCATGAGTCTCGCGAGGTGCTCATGATGATGAACCGCGCTACGTCGCTCGCGCTCGCCGTCCTCCTGTCGCTCGCGGCGGGCGGCTGCGGCAAGATCGCCGAAGAGCCCGGCGCCTCCGTCGCCGCCGGGCAGGACGACTGGACCTCCGGCGCGCCGCCTGGGCCGCCCGCCGCGTGCAGCGACGTGGGCGTCGACGGGGTCGCGCCCTACGTCACCCGCGCCGTCGTCGGGCGCCCGCCGCCGCCCACCGGAGGGGCGATCGAAGACGGCGACTACGTGCTCGTCGAGCAGATCCTCTACGGCAAGGAGGAGTTCTCGTTCGTGAGCGGCCGCCAGAAGCTCCGCGTCCGCGGTGGCCGCGTGGACACCGGCTGGGAGCGCTACGGAACCGCGCGCACCGGCGCCGAGACGTGGCTCCTCGAGGGTCACCGCGTGACGATGATCCACCACTGCCCCTCGGCGGTGACCCAAGAGGGCCGCTACTCCGTCGTCTCCGACGGCGGCGCCACGCGCCTCGAGATCCACGTGGACGAGCCCCCGTACGCCGTCACGTCGGTCTTCGTCAAAGCTCCGTGAGCGCGGCCGCGCCCTGCGGCGCGAGGCCGCGACGCGGAGGCGCCGACGGCCCGCCCTCGGTGCTATCGTCGAGCGATGCGCCGCGCTTGGCTCGCTCCCTCGGTCGCCCTCGCCCTCACCGCCGCCTTCGCCGCCTGCGACGGCGACGACACCCCCGCGGGGGGCGGAGGCGACGCCGGGCCCGTCGACGCGACCGTCTCCGAGGGCGGATCGTCCTCCGGCGCGAGCGACGGCGCGGCCGACGGCGACGGCTCGATCCCGCCGACGCCCGCGCCGTTCGGCCTCGACACGCGGCCCCCGAACCCGAACTGTGTCGCCAAGGATAGGCCGCCCCAGGGCGGCGACGTGGATCTCGTCGAGTACTACCCGAACCTCCCGGTGCCGCGCTTCGCGTACCCGGTCCACATGACGAAGGCGCCGGGCGACCCGACGAAGTTCTACGTGAGCGAGCAGGACCCGGGCGACGGCTCCTCCGTCATCAAGAAGCTCGAGAACGACTCGACGACCACGACGTCCTCGGTCTTCCTCCAGATCCCGGCGGGCACGCTCAAGCGCGGGAGCGCCGAGGAGGGCGGCCTCCTCTCGATGGCGTTCGACCCCGGCTGGCAGGCCAACCGCACCGCCTACATCGCGTTCACCATCGATCCGCCGGGGCCGAACCCGATGGCCACGGTCATCGCCCGCGTGAAGAGCACCGACGGCGGCAACACCCTCAACTGGTCGACCCGCGAGGACATCCTCACCCTCGAGAAGCCGGAGGACAACCACAACGGCGGCCTCATCCTCTTCGGGCCCGACGGCAACCTGTACTTCGGGATGGGCGACGGCGGCGGAGGCAACGACCCCTACCAGAACGGGCAGAAGCTCACGACGATGCTCGGCAAGATGCTGCGGATCAAGGTGGGGCCGAACGGGCCCTACACCATCCCCGCCGACAACCCGTTCGCGGCGGGCGGCGGGCGCCCCGAGATCTACGCCTGGGGGCTGCGCAACCCGTGGCGCTTCAGCTTCGACCGCGCGACGGGGGATCTCTGGCTCGGCGACGTCGGCGAGACGCGCCTCGAGGAGATCAACGTCATCCAGAAGGGCGGAAACTACGGCTGGAGCGTCTTCGAGGCGAGCGAGTGCCTGAACGGGCCCTGCAACACCCCCGGGCTCATCCCCCCGGTGCACGAGTACCCTCACACCGGCACCGCGGCGGTGGTCGGCGGCTACGTCTACCGCGGGACGAAGATCCCGAGCCTCGTCGGCAAATACGTCTTCGCCGACACGTATTACGGCACCCTCTGGACGCTCGACACCGATCCGGTGACCGGCGCCTACAAGAGCCGCGTCATCTACCAGGACGGCGTCACCTCGTTCCCGGTGTCGTTCACCGAAGACGAAGAGGGCGAGCTCTTCGTCCTCGGGCTCATCCCCGGCCGCGTCTACAAGATGGTGCCCAAGACGGCGTCGCCGCCCGACACCTTCCCCAAGAAGCTCTCCGAGACCGGCTGCTTCGACGCCGCCGATCCGAAGAAGCCAGCGCCCGGCCTCGTGCCCTACGCGCCGGTCGCGCCCTTCTGGTCCGACGGCGCCGACAAGCAGCGGTGGATCGCCGTGCCCGACGGCAAGACCGTCGCCGTGGGGCCCGACGGCGACTTCGACTTCCCGAACGGCACCGTCCTCGCGAAGGAGTTCCGCCTCGGCGGAAAGCGCATCGAGACCCGCCTCTTCATGCGGCACGACGACGGCAACTGGGGCGGCTACAGCTACGAGTGGAACGACGCCGAGACCGACGCCACCCTCGTCCCCTTCGGCGGCAAGAACAAGGCGATCGCCGGCCAGACGTGGTCGTACCCGAGCCGCGGCCAGTGCCTCCAGTGCCACACCGCCGCCGCGGGCCGCTCGCTCAGCCTCGAGACGCTCCAGCTCAACTCCGACTTCGTCTACACGTCGACCAACCGCATCTCGAACCAGCTCGCGACCCTCGACCACATCGGCCTCTTCGCGAGCCCGATCGGCGACCCCAAGGCCAAGCCCAAGCTCCCCGATCCGTTCGGGCCCGACCCGGTGGAGGCGAGGGCGCGGGCCTATCTCCACTCGAACTGCTCGCACTGCCACCGCCCGAGCGGCACCGGTCGCGGGCCGGCGAACTTCCTCTTCACCACCGCCGCGGCCGATCTCGGCGTGTGCAACGTCGACCCGACCCAGGGCACGCTCGGCATCGCCGGCGCCAAGCTGGTCGCGACCGGCGATCCCGGCAAGAGCGTGGTGTCGGCGCGGATGAAGCGCCTCGACGCCCACCGCATGCCGCCGATCGGGACCCGCGTCGTCGATCCGAAGGGCACCGCCCTCGTCGACGCGTGGATCACAGGTAAGACAACCTGCCCCTGACCTGGGCCGTCCGGCCGTCGGATCCTGGCCCGCGAGGGCGCTGCACGGTAGATTCCCCCCATGCGCAGCGCTTGGATTCCCCTCTCTTTCGTCGTGGGTCTGGCCGCGTTCGCCGCTTGCGGTGACGACGACACCACCAACAACCCCGACGGCCCCGACGGCGGCGCGAGCTCGTCCGGCGGCTCCTCGTCGGGCGACGCGTCGGTGGACGCGGCGCCGCCCCCCACGCCTGCGCCGTTCGGCCTCGACACGCGCCCCGCGAACGCCACCTGTGTCGCCAAGGATAGGCCGCCGACCGGCGCCGACATCCAGCTCACCGATCCCTTCCCGGGCCTGCCCAACTTCACGAAGCCCGTCCTCTTCCTCCAGGCGCCGGGCGACAAGACCAAGAACTACGTCGTCGAGCAGGTGTACACCGCCGACGGCTCGGCCAAGGTCAAGGTCTTCGCCAACGACGCCGCCGTCACGACCGCGACCGACTTCCTCTCCTTGCCCGCGGGCTACGTCAAATACGGCGGCGCCGGCGAGGGCGGCCTCCTCGGCTTCGCGTTCCACCCGCAGTGGGCGACGAACCGCACCGCGTTCATCGCGTACACCTTCGATCCGCCGGGCGGCAAGCCGATGGCGACCCGCATCTCGCGGGTGAAGAGCAACGACAACGGCGCGACCCTCGACCCGTCGACGATCGAGGAGATCCTCACGATCGAGAAGTCGTTCGAGAACCACAACGGCGGCCACATCGCGTTCGGCCCCGACGGCAACCTCTACCTCGGCATGGGCGACGGCGGCTCGGGCAACGACCCCGAGAACAACGCGCAGAACCCGAGCTCGCTGCAGGGCAAGTTCCTCCGCATCACCGTCGGGGCGAGCGGCCCCTACACGACCCCTGCCGACAACCCCTACAAGGGCGGCGGCGGCCTCCCCGAGGTCTACGCCATCGGCCTGCGCAACCCGTGGCGGTTCAGCTTCGACCGCGTGACCGGCGACCTCTGGGCGGGTGACGTCGGCCAGGGCCAATACGAAGAGATCGACGTCATCAAGCGCGGCGGCAACTACGGCTGGAAGGTCCGTGAGGGCTTCCACTGCCGGCCCGGCGGGCCCGATCCGTGCCCCTCGGCCGGGCTCATCGATCCCGTGGTCGAATACGACCACTCGCTCGGCCTCGCCGTCACCGGCGGCTACGTCTACCGCGGGAGCGCGATCCCCCAGATCGTCGGCAAGTACCTCTTCGCCGACTACAGCTCGGCGCGCGTCTTCACCATCGACTACGACCCCGGCACGGGCGCCGCGTCGCGCCGCGAGCTGTTGCCTCCGGGCCCGCCCGTCTCCTCGTTCGGCGAGGACAACGACGGCGAGATGTACGTCGTGCAGTACAACGGCAAGATCCGCAAGGTCGCCCTCGCCGGCACGCCGCCGCCCGACACCTTCCCGAAGAAACTATCTCAAACGGGATGCTTCGAGGCTGGCGACCCCAAGAAGCCGGTCGCCGCGCTCGTCCCCTTCGGCCCCGTGTCGCCCCTCTGGTCCGACGGCGCCGACAAGCTCCGCTGGATCGCCCTGCCCGACGGCAAGACGATCACGGTGAAGGCCGACGGCGACTTCGACTTCCCGATCGGCACCGTGCTCGCCAAGGAGTTCCGCATCGGCGGCAAGCGCATCGAGACGCGCCTCTTCATGCGCCACGCCGACGGCGAGTGGGGCGGCTACTCCTACGAGTGGAACGACGCCGAGACCGAGGCCGACCTCTTGCCCGCCGGCAAGACGAAGACGATCGCCGGCCAGAAGTGGACGTACCCCGATCGCGCGCAGTGCTTCGCGTGCCACAGCGAGCCCGCCGGGCGCTCGCTCGGTCCGGAGGTGCTCCAGCTCAACTCCGAGTTCGTCTACACGTCGACCAACCGGATCTCGAACCAGATGGCGACGCTCGATCACATCGGGTTCTTCGACAAGCCCATCGGCGATCCGAAGGCGCTGCCGACGATGGTCGACCCGCTGAAGGCGGGCCCGAGCGCCGAGGCCAGGGCGCGGTCGTACCTCCACGCCAACTGCTCGGGCTGCCACCAGCCCACCGGGCCGGGGCGCGGCCCCGCCGACTTCCGCTTCCAGACCGCAGCCAAAGACGTCGGGGTGTGCAACGCCGACCCCACCGAGGGCGATCTCGGGATCGCGGGCGCGAAGCTCTTCGCCCCCGGCGATCCGACGAAGAGCGTGATGTCGAGGCGCATGCGCGCGCTCGACGCGGCGCGCATGCCGCCGCTCGGCTCGAGCGTCGTCCACGGCCCGGGCGCCGACGTCATCGACGCGTGGATCACGGCGACGACGGCGTGCCCGTGACGGCCGAGGGCGACCGCCGCCGGCCCCGCGTGGTCGGTGGCGACGTCAGGGCACCTTGATGCTGTAGTACGAGAAGTTGCGGACGGAGACGCTCATGCATTTGCCGGCGCCGTCGTGGACGACGTGGAGCGTGGAGCCGGAGCTCAGGGCGCCCACCGCTTGCACGATGTTCGGCTCGTTCGAGGTGCACGCGACGCTCACGTTGTTGACGTCGCGGGCGAGGCAATTCGCCACGATCCCGCTGGAGCTGGCGGTGATCTGACAGCCGATGTGCTGCAGGTTGTCGGCGCTCGCGCGCGCCGTCCCCATGTTTCCCCAGAACGCTTTGTGCGCGGCGTCGATGACGACCGGCTCGGGCGTCTTCGTGCCCGCGTCGCTCTTGCCCGCGACGAGCACCCCCGCGACGGCGGCGATGGCGGCGACGGCGAGGACCTGTTTCATCTGCATGGTTTTCGTGACTCCTTTCGAGACAGCATGCCTCCGACCGCGCGTCACGCCCGTGAGCACCGCCTGATCAATCGATGAGCGAGCCGCTCGCTTCGGCCCCGCCCTTGCGTACAATCGCCCCATGCCCAGCCTTCGAGCCATCGCCGCCGCCGTCGCGCTCGCCGGCGCGGGCGCCACGCTCGCCGGCGCCGCGCGCGCCGACGTCGTGCAGTCGCCGCCGCTGTTCTGCCTGCCGGGCAAGACGCCGATCACCAGCCACGCCGGGCCCCGATGCGTGAAGAATGCACCGACCGACTGCCCGCCCGGTTGGCGCGGGATCCTCGGCGGTCGCTGCACGCTCGACGTCTGCTCGGTCGACGGCGACTGCCGAGACGGCAAGCGATGCGTGGAGACCGATCTCTGCGTCGAGAGCCGCCCGCGCTTCTGGGAGAACGGCGGCGAGCCGCAGGCCCCGGCCCCGGCCCAGGCGCCGTCGCCGCTGCCGGATCCCGCGCACCCGGTGGACGTCCCCGTCGGCCCCTGCGGCGAAGCGCGCGCCTGCGCCGCGCCCGCGGCGTGCAAGCCCCACAAGCTGTGCCTCGCGTCCGGCGTCGCGCGGGCCGCGCCGTCGCCGGCCAACGGCGTCGTCGGCTACGGGGGCTCGCCTCCCGGCGGGCGCTGCTCCGCGGGTCCCGCGTCCGCGCCCGCCGGAGGCGCCCTCGCCGCGCTCGCCGCGCTCGTCGCCCTCGCCGCCGCCCGTTCACTCTCGAGAGTGAAACGGATGAACGCCGACGCCCGCCGCGGCACCGGATCCGAGGCATGAGGGGGAACGTGAAGGCGTGGGCGGTCGCGACCTCGGCGGCGGTGATCGCGGCCGCGGCCGCCTGCTCGTCGAGCGAGTCACCCGGGGGCGGCTCCTCGAGCGGCGCGTCGTCGTCCTCCGGCGGCGGCTCCTCGAGCGGCGCGTCGTC
>JAEUKG010000916.1 GCA_016794325.1 Myxococcales bacterium
CGAGCTTCGCCGCGACGGCGTCGTCGTCCCGACGCAAGCGAGGGTGTTCGACTTCCTCGCCTACCTCATCGCTCGCCGGGACGTCGTCGTCACCAACGCCGAGCTCCTCAAGAACGTGTGGCGCGGAGCCACCGTCACGAAGGACTCGATCCCGCGAGCGGTGATGGTGGCGCGCAGCACGCTGGGTGACGCCGAGCGATCGCCGCGCTTCATCAGCACGGTGCGAGGTCGCGGCTACCGCTTCGTGGCGGAGGTCTCGGTGTCCGGCGAGGGCGCCGCGGCGCCTGCCGCGGGCGCCGATCCCGACGTCGAGTCGGTGTCCGCGGGCGCTCCGTTCGTCGGGCGTGACGCGCCGCTCTCCGCGCTGCTCGAGCGCCTGCGGAGCGTCGCGAGCGGCGCGTGCGGCGCCGTCGCGCTCATCTCCGGCGAGGCCGGCGTGGGCAAGACGCGCCTGGTCGAGGAGCTCATCGCGCGCGCGAACGGAGTGCGCGTCGCCTCGACGCGCTGCTGGTCGGGCGGCGGGGCGCCGGAGGGGTGGCCGTTCGTCACCGCGCTGGCCGAGCTCCGCGCGAAGGGGGTCGAGCTCTCGACGGAGGCGCTCGCGCTGACCGACCGGGCCGAGCTCCGGAGCCGCGCGCGGGACGACTCCTCGCGGTTCGATCTCGCCGCGACGGTCGCGGAGAGCCTCGAGGGCGCAGCGCGGGAGCGCCCGCTGCTCTTGTTCCTCGACGACGCTCATCGAGCCGATCCGGCGTCGCTCGCGGTCGTCGAGCTGCTCAGCCAGCGCCCTTCGGCGCCGCTGTGCGTCGTCGTCGCACATCGCACGGGGGTGGGCCTCGAGCGCGCCTCGAGCGTCTCCCTCGCCAACGTCGCTCGCGCGCACGCCGCGCTGAAGATCCCGCTCGAGCCGCTCTCGCCGGACGACGTCTCGACGTACCTCCGGCGCGCGCTCGGGGCGACACCTCCTGCGCTCGCCGCGAAGGTCTACGACAAGACGAAGGGCAACCCGCTCCTGCTCGGCGAGGTCGTCCAGCTCTTGAAGAGCAGCGAGACCCTCGAGCGCGGCCAGGTCTCGACGACCACGCTCGTCGGAGGCGACGAGATGCGCCTCGCCGTCGTCGCGCACCTCGCGGCTCTGCCCGAGAGCGCCGCTCGCGTGCTCACGATGGGCGCCGTGTTCGGCGCGGCGTTCGAGCTCGCCACGCTCGCGGCGGCGTCCGACACGACCAACCCGGAGGTGCTCGAGCACCTCGACGCCGCCGAGCGCGCGCGCATCGTGTCGTGCGTCGCGCCCGGTCGCTACGCCTTCTCCTACCCGCTCGTGCGCGACGTGCTCTACCGAGGGCTCGCCGCCAGCGAGCGCGCGTTCCTGCACGCTCGCGCCGGCGCCGCCTTGAGCGCTCACGCGGGGGGAGAGGCCGACGCGCCGACGACGATGGAGATCGCGAGGCACTACTGCGAGGCGGCGCCGGCCGGCCACGTCGACGCCGCGGTCGCGTGGGCGACGCGCGCGGCGGAGCTCGCGCTCGCCGACGGCGCGCGGGGCCCGGCGTCGCGCGCCGCGAGGCTCGGCCTCGCGGCGATGGGCCACGCGCAGCGGCTCGACGTCGACGCGCGCGAGAAGCTCCGGGCGCTCGCCCGCCTCGCCGACGAGCCGAGCGTCTGAGGCGGAGGCGGTGCCGATCATGCTCGACTCCACGTCCTCACGCCGACCCCGGGTGATCGCGCTCGCGGCGGCGCTCGCGACCGGTTGCCTCCTCTTCCGCGATCTCTCGCCGATCGCCGACGCGCCGCCCGACGCCGCCGACGGCGGCGGCGGGGACGTGGCGACCCCGCGGCGCGTC
>JAEUKG010000942.1 GCA_016794325.1 Myxococcales bacterium
TCCGACGCTCCGCCGGTCATCGGGGGCGGAGGCGATCTCCCTCGCCCGGCCGGCCCTCGGGCGCGCGCGCGGGCCGCGCGAGCGCCGCGCCCCGTCCGCCGCGGCGCGGACCGGAGTTTGCTTTGTCCCGAGTCATGGGCAACTCCTCGCTCCTCGTCGCTCTCGGTTGTTCGATGTCGTTGATCGCCTCGGTCGCTGCCTGCAGCGGCGCGAGCGACGACCCCGCCCCCGGGGACCCGGCGGGCGCGGCCAGCGGCAACAACGGGGGCGGGATCCTCGGCGGCAACACGAAGCCTGGCGGCGCCACCGACCTCGACAAGTGCGCGACGCGGAGCGCGGAGGCCAAGCCGCGCCCGGTCTACCTCGTCTTTCAGTACGACAAGTCCGGCAGCATGAGCGACGAGGGGAAGTGGAGCGCGTGCAAGTCGGCGACCAAGGCGTTCTTCTCCGCGCCCGACTCGGCCGGCATCCACGCGTCGCTCACCTTCTTCCCCCTCGGCGACGAGATCTGCTCGAAGGCGCAATACCGGACGCCCGCCGTCGCGGTGACCGCGCTCCCGAGCCCGGCGTTCGGCCTCGCGTTGGACCGCGAGTCGCCGAACGGCGGGACGCCGACCAAGTCCGCGCTGTCGGGCGCGATCGACTACGCCAAGCAGGTCAAGGCAGGGGAGGGCAAGGACGGGAGCGTCGCGATCGTGCTGGTGACCGACGGCGTGCCCGCCAACTGCGACGACAACTCGATCGCCGGAGTCTCGGCGCTGGCCGCGAGCGTCGCGGCGACGATCCCGACGTACGTGATCGGAGTGGGCGGCGCGCTGTCCAGCCTCGACGAGATCGCCGTCGGCGGCGGCACGAAGAGCGCCTTCATCGTGAACACCAGCAACCCGAGCAAGACGCAGGCGGAGCTCCTCGCCGCGTTCAACACCATCAAGCAAGGCGCCCTGTCGTGCGACTACGAGATCCCTCCGGCGCCCGCGGGCGAGACCTTCGATCGCGCCAAGGTCAACGTGCAGCACTCCCCCGCCGGCGCCGCCCCGGCGACGATCCGGTACGACCAGGCGTGCACGGACGGGACGGGGTGGCGCTACGACGACGAGGCCAACCCCACTCGAATTCTCTTCTGCGAGTCCAGCTGCGCGCAGGTGAAGGCGAACCCCGGCAAGGTCGACATCGTCTTCGGCTGCGCGACGCAGACGGGCCCGCTGCGGTGAGCGCTCCCGGAGCGGAGGGCGGGACGAGGGCGCGCGCCGGGGGTCAGCGCTTGTCGCAGCGCATCCCGCATTTTCCCGCGGCGGCGGGCTTCGCTCCGGCCGCGGTCGGCGGCTTCACGCAACCCGCGATGCACTCGAAATCCTGGGTGCAGGCCTCGCCGGCGGGCTTGCGCTTGCCGCACTTGCCGAGGATGCACTCGGTTCCCGCTTCGCACACCTCGCCGGGGCAGGCCTCGCCGGCCTTCGAGGGGGCGCGCTTCACGCACTTCTTGTCGACGCACTGGCTGCCCTCGGCGCAGTCGACGGTCGTCATGCATTTTTCGCCGTCGGGCGCGGGGGCGGCGCAGCGCCCGCGCACGCACTTGTTCTTGCAGGCGGGGTGCTGCTGGTCGACCTTGGTCTGCAGGGTGTAGCTGACGAGGACGTCGGTGCCGCCGCACGCCTCGCCGTCGGCGCGCGCGGGGCCGCACCGGCCGGGGGTGGTCGGCCCGACGCCGTGGCACCGCAGCGAGCCCTCGCACTCGAGGTTCGAGCGGCACCGCTGGCCGCTCGCGATCTTGCCGACGAGGATCCCGTGGCACTCGTCGGGCACCGGGGGCGGGAAGGGGCCGACCCAGTCGCAGGTGGAGAACGTCTTCTCGAGGGCGGCGACGCAGAGGGGGACCTTCGCCTCGTCGACGACGAGCGCCTTGGCGCGGAGCGCCGCGCCGAGCAGGCCCACGCACTGGCTCGTGAGGACGATGCCGGGCGGGGCGTTGCAGCACTCGGTCCGCTTCTTCTCCTGGAGCTCGGAGAGGGCGGTGCAGAGCTTCTGGGCGACGGGATCGGGCGGCGCGCTCGGGTCGACGGTGTAGACCGGCTTGACCTCCTCGTCGTCGCCGCCGTCGGGGGGCGCGCTCGGATCGGCGCTCGCGGAGGGCTTGGCGGTCGCGGAGGCCGCCGCGGCGTCGGCCGCGCCCGCCGGCGGATCTTTGGGGCACGCCGCGAGGACGAGCGGCAGCGACAGGAGCGGCACGGCGACGAGCGACGAGAGGGCGAGGCGGCGGATCTTCACGGTGTTTCGAGAGGATACGCGAAACTCGGCCCCGCGGATCCACGCGCCTCGCGGGGGGCCTACTGGAGCTCGGACCGGCGCAGGGTGTGGCGGTACTTCTCGGCGCCGGTCTCGTCGTGGACGACGGCGACGAGGGTGGGATCGGCGAGCGACCCGTCGACCTCGACGGTGACGAACGAGTCCCACGGGTAGCAGAAGCGCCGGTTGGGATCGGCGCCGTTGCAGGCGGTGCGCCCGGGCTCCGACGCGATCGGGAACTGCGCCATCGGCGACGAGACGAGCTCGGTGAGGGGGTAGCCCGTCGCGCGCGGGGTGACGCGGATCTCGCTCCGGTGGATGTCGCCGCTCGCGAGGACGACGCCCGGGATCTTCTTCGCGGCGAGCTGGGCGAAGAGGGCGTCGCGCGCGGCGGGGAAGCTCGCCCACGAGTCGACGGTGCCGCCGGTGAAGAGGCTCCCGCAGGCGACGATCTTGAAGGGCGCGGTGGAGGTCGAGAGCGCGTCGACGAGCCAGGTGAGCTGCGGCGCGCCGAGGAGCCCGGAGGCGGTGTCGGTCGACGGCGGCGCGCCGTCGAGGGTGCAGCGCCGCTCGGGATCGTCGACGCGGGGCCGGTGGTAGCGGCAGTCGGCGAGCACGAGCTCGACGGGGCCGAAGCGCGCGCGGGTGAAGACGCCGGGGGTCGCGGGGAGCCCGAACGAGGGGTTCGGCCAGGCCTCCTTGAACGCGCGCAGGGCGTCCTCGCGGCCGCCGCACGCGCCGTCGGAGTTGTTGGCCACGAAGTCGTGGTCGTCCCAGATCGCGAGGGCGGGCACGTTGGCCAAGAGATCGCGGCGGCCCGGGATCGCGTCGAGGCGCCGGTACTGGAAGCGGTGGGCCTCGACGTAGGGGGTGTTGCCGTAGTGGTTGTCGCCGAGGAACAAGAAGAGGTCGAGGCCCTTGGTGGCGATCGGGGCGTAGACGGGCTGGGCGTCGTCGCGCGCGCAGGAGCCCATCCCGATCCGCACCTTGCTCGCCGCCGCGGGCGCGGTCTCGAGGGGGCGGAACGGCTCCGTCGTCGCGCCGTCGACGACGACGCGGTAGGCGTAGGTGCGGCCGGGCGCGAGGCCCTTGGGCTCGAGCACGGCGGCGAAATCCTGCTCCGGCCGCGGCGCGGCCCACGCGAGCGGCACCGCGCCCGCGCCGTCGGCGCTCTCCGACACGAAGAGGCCGACCTGGCGGGTGGCGTCGGTGCGCACCCAGACCCTCCCGGAGGTGTCGGTCGGCGCGCCGAGGGCGGGCCCGCCGGGGAGCTTGCTCGGGAGGCAGGTGGCGCAGAGGTTCCGGAGGCCGACGGGGTCTCGGTAGGAGGCGGTCTCGCCCGCGGTCGTCCCGGTGCCGATGTGCACCGCGGAGAGCTGATCGTTGCAGTATACAGGCTCTCCGTCGAAGCGGAGATCGAGGCACGCGGGCGAGTAGCGATCGTTGTCGGTGCCCGCCGGCGAGAGCGTGCGCAAGACGACGCGGTCGACCTGCGAGCGCGGCAGGCCGACGCCCTCGAAGTGGTACACGTCGGTCCCGCCGAGGCGGAAGTCGTCGACGTCGCGGAGGTTCAGGGGGAAGCAGCGGGTCTCGTTGAGGCACACCTCGAGCGGATCGTTGGTGTCGGCGTTCGCGGTCGTCGCGGTGCGCAGCGTGACCGAGAGGGTGCCGATCGTCGACGGGAACGTGGGCTTGGGAGGGGCGGGCACCGGCACGAGGCCGGTCGGCCCCGCCTCCGGCGCGGGCGCGTCGGTCCCCGCGTCGGCGGAGGGGAGGGGAGGAGGCGCGGACGCGTCGACGGCGCCCGCCGGGGGAGGATCGCCGTCCCCGCCGCAGGCCGAGAACACGACGCCGATCGCCGACGCGATCGCGACGAGGGCGGCGGTGGACCGCGCGGAGGTGGGCATGGATCGAGGATACGCGAAGACCGCGACGCGCGCAGGCCCGCGCGGGTAGGCCGGGGCCGATCCCGCGCCGGGAGCACCACGGGTCGAGGCGGGGGCGGCGGAGAGCTCGGGGTGGCGGGTCGTCGTCGAGCTACGACGACGGGTCGGGATCGTCCGGGGGACTCCCCTCGGCGCATCGAGGGCGCGTCACTTGCGCGGGGGGAAGCGCTCGTGCCGAGGCAGGCCGTCGTCGAGGGTGTAGTAGTCGCCCTTCTCGGCGACGAAGATGTGGAGCGCGAGGTGGGCGCCGGTCGGCGCGTCGAGCGCGCCCAGCGCGACCGCGGTCCAGTCGAGCGCGATCGGGTCCCAGAACAACGTGGAGCCGCACACGGCGCAGAAGCCGCGGCGCACCTTCTCGGACGACTGGAACCAAGTCACGTGCTCGGCCCCGTGCACGGTCAGCGCGTCGCGGGGCACGTTGGCGGACACGAGGTAGTGCCCGGTCTGCTTGCGGCACTCGGTGCAGTGGCAGGCGTCGGCCTCACGGAGCTCGGCGTCGATCTCGAGTCGAACGGCGCCGCACAAGCACGATCCTCGGTGCATCCCCGCAGCATACTACCCCGCCCCCGCGCCCGCCCCCGCGCCCGCCCCCGCGCCCGCCCCCGCGCCCGCCCCCGCGCCCGTGCCCGTGCCCGTGCCCGTGCCCGTGCCCGTCCCCGCCCCCGTCCCCGCCCCCGCCCCCGCGAGCACCGCCCGCAGCACCACCGACAGCACGATGAGCGCGCCCCCCGCGATCGCCACGCCCTCCGGCCGCTCCCCGGTGGCGAGCAGCACCCACACCGGCGCGATGACGGGCTCGATCGTCGCGACGAGCGAGCTCTCGAGCGCCGACAGCGCGCGCACCGCGGCCCCGTAGAGCACGTAGGGCAGGGCGATCTGCAGCGTGCCGAGCGCGAGGAGCGCGCCCCACTCGACCCCGGCCCGCGGAGGCTCGGCGATCATCCAGGGGACGCACACGACCATCGACAGCGCGTTGCCGAGCGTCATCGACACCATCGGCCCCTCGACGATGGGCAGGCCCCGCTCCACCGCGCGCTTCTCGTCGAGCCGCATCGCCAGCGGGACGCCCGCGAACCCGAAGCTCGAGACGACGGCGACGAGGTTGCCGACGAGGCCGCGCGCCTCGAGCTGCCCGAGGAAGAAGAGGACCATCCCCACCGCGGTGAGCGCGAGGACCGCCCAGTCGCGCAGGCGCACCCGCTCGCGGAGGAGCGGCCACGACACGACCGCGATCCAGAGCGGCCCGGTGTACTGGATGAAGATGGCGTTGGCGGCGGTCGAGAGCTTCGCCGCGAGGACGAACGACGTCACCATCGTGGCGTAGGCGACGGCGCCGGCCCACACGAGCGGCCGCCGGAACGCGGCCCCCACGAGCGCGCCCCGCCGCGCGCGCGCGAGGAGCACGAGCGCCATCGCGACGAGCGCGAAGAGGCTGCGGTAGCCGGCGATCACCATCGCCGGGCGCTCGACGAGCTTCACGCCCATGCCGCCGGTGCTCCAGAGCACGGCCGCGACGGCGACGAGCGCGATGCCGGCCTTGCGGGAGAGCGGAGCGGTGGGGTCGTGCGTGGGGGTCACGGGGGCCGTCAGTCCGCGCACGCCGGCAGGGCCGGGCGCCCGGACCTGACGCTCAATAGCATGAAATGACGAGGTTTCGGGCGAAGCTCGGGGGCGGTGCGCTTCTTGCGAGCGCATCGGCCCGATGCGACTTCGAACGCGACTTCGAACCCTCGTGGTGGTGCCCGCGGCCGTGATCGGCGCGATCGTCGTGGCGTGTGGAGGCAAGACCGACGATCCGGCGCCCCCGCCCGTCGCGACCGACACCGACGCCGGCAAGCGCCCGGCCCCGCCTCCGCCCGCCAGCGACGCCGGCGACGCGGGGATCGACGTCGACCCCCGCTATCCCGCTCCGCACCCTCCGATGCCGCTCGTGAAGTACCAGGGCGGGAACATCCTGCGGTCGATCAAGGTCGTGAACGTCTTCTTCCCCGGCGACGCGATGAAGGGGCGCCTCACCGCCTTCACCGAGATGATCGTCAAGAGCGACTGGTGGACCCAGACGAGCTCCGAGTATTGCGTCGACGCCGCCGGCACCGACTGCATCGGCAAGGGCTCGGTGCTCGCCCACGTCGAGCGCGCCTCCGCGCCGAAGGCGCGCTACACCCCGGTCGAGGTCGAGGATCTCCTCCGCGAGATGGTCGCCTCGGGCGAGGTGCCGGCGCCGCAGGCCGACGTCGTCTACTCGTTCTACTTCCCGCGCAGCGTCGCCATCGGCGAGTCGGGCTTCGAGAGCTGCCGCGACTTCGGCGGCTACCACTCGTCGACCGACGTGACGGCCCCCGGCGGCGCGACGTCGCGCGTCGCCTACGCGGTCATGGTGCGGTGCACGAGCGCGGAGGCCGAGCAGACGGTGGCGACCGCCCACGAGCTCATCGAGGCCGCGACCGATCCCGTCAACGAGACGCCGAGCATGATCGGCGGCTTCGTGATGGAGGACGAGGCGTTCGCGTCGTTCTTCCTGGCCGAGGTCGGCGACCTCTGCGTGCGCGAGGAGCTCGTCGACGTCGGCGGCTTCGCGGTGCAGCGGAGCTGGTCGAACAAGGCGGCGAAGGCGGGCACGAACCCCTGCGTCCCCACCGCGCCCAAGGAGAAGTACTTCAACGCCGCGCCCGCGGTGCAAGAGGTCAAGCTCGCCGTCGGCGAGTCGGTCACCATCGACGTGATCCCGTTCGCCGAGTCCAAGGTGCCGAACTGGGATCTCGAGGCCCAGGACATCTTCGACACGATCGGCGGCGTCCCCGCCCTCGATCTGTCGCTCGACCGGGGCGAGGTGAACAACGGGACCAAGACCAAGCTCACCATCACCCTCGTGCGCAAGCCCAAGGTGGGGGAAAACCCGTACGGGACCGGGATCCCTTTCGCGCTCGTCTCGCGGCGCGGCGGAGAGGTCCACATGTGGGCCGCCCTCGTCCGCCCGAAGTGAGGGTCACCGCCCCGAGTCCGGCTCCACCCGCGCGCGCACCTCCTCGAGCCTCGCCATCACCTCCGCGCGGCGCGCGCGGAGGTCGGCGAGCGCGCCGCGCGCCGGGAGGATCGCGCGGAGCTTGGCGATCAGCCGGTCTTGCCGGTCGAGCCACCCGAGCGCGGCGAACGGCGAGAGCGCGGCCACCGCCGCGACCGCCGCCGCCTGCTCGCGGGGCAAGAAGCCGAACGCGAGCC
>JAEUKG010000949.1 GCA_016794325.1 Myxococcales bacterium
CACCGCCGCCGCGGCTGCGGCCGCGGGGGCGGGGTCGGCCGCGGAGGGCGGGGGCTCGCCCTCGACCACGACCTCCTCCTCCGTGCGCGGCGCGGCGAACGTCTCGCCCGAGAGCGCGGACGTCGCGGACGCGGGCGCCGCGGGGCGCGCCGCCGTCGCCACCCACGCGGCGCCGAACACCGCGACGTGCGCGGCGAGGGAGATCGGGATCATGACGGGCAAGCGCGGCACGGGCTCGGGGTTAGTCTGCCACGGGCGCCCGAAAGTTCCGAAGGGCGCGGCCCTGCCGTCACGCGGCGCGTAATGCGAGGCAATAACAGGGCAAATTTAGTGACTCAGATCAGAGTCGATTGCCTTGCACGGTCCGGCTTGGTGTGCAAGAAGGCGCCACCATGGCTCGTCGTCGCATCGCCGGGGTCACCGTGCCGCTCTTCTCGTTGCGCAGCCGCAGCGACTGGGGCGTCGGAGAGATCGGCGCCCTCGCCGCGCACGCCGAGTGGCTCGCCACGTCGGGGGCGCGCCTCGTCCAGATCCTGCCGCCGCACGAGCTCGCGGGCGGGGAGACGAGCCCGTACGGGGCGCGCACCGCGTTCGGCCTCGACCCGATCTACGTGAGCCTGGGGGACGTCCCCGAGCTCGACGCGAGCGCGGTCGACGCCGCGCTCGGCCACGACGGCCGCGCCGCGCTCGCGCGCGCGCGGGAGGCGAGCGCCGTCGACTACGCGGTCGTCCGCGAGCTGAAGACGAGGGCGCTCTCCGTCGCCTTCGATCGCTTCGTCGAGCGCGAGCTCCTGCGCGGCACGGCGCGGGCGCGCGAGCTCGAGGCGTTCGCGCGCGCGGAGGCCGGCTGGCTGCGCGACTACGCGCTCTACGTCGCGCTCTCGGGCTCGCACGGCGGCTGGGGGTGGACGACCTGGCCCGAGGCCGAGCGCGACCGCGCGGGCTCCGTCCTCGCGACGGCGGAGTCTCCCGATCCGCGCACGCCGCTCGGCCGCGGGGTGCTCGAGGTCTACTACCGCCAGTGGATCGCGTTCTCGCAGTGGTCCGAGGCGCGCGCGCGCTTGCGGACGCTCGGGGTCGAGCTGATGGGCGACCTGCCCTTCATCGTGGGCAGCGAGAGCGCCGACGTGTGGGCGAGCCGCTCGATGTTCCGGCGCGACGTCTCGCTCGGCGCGCCCCCCGACGACTTCTCCGCCGACGGGCAGGACTGGGGGCTCCCGGCGTACGACTTCGTCCACCACGCCGCCGAGAGCATCGACTTCCTCCGGGCGCGGGTGCGGCACGCCGCGCGCCTCTACGATCGCTTCCGCATCGACCACGTCGTGGGGCTCTTCCGCATGTGGCTGTGGACGACCGAGTCCGGCAAGAAGGTCGGGCGCTTCGACCCTCCCGCCGAGCCGCACCAGGAGGCGCGCGGCCGCGAGGTGCTCGCCGCCATCGTCGAGGAGGCCCGCGAGGCTCGTGTGATCGCCGAGGACCTCGGGGTCATCCCGCCCTTCGTCCGGTCGACGCTCGCCGCGCTATCCGTTCCGGGATATAAAATCCTCCCCTGGGAGCGGAACGACGCGTTCGAGTACCACGACCCGAAGGCCTTCTCCGCGCTGTCGGTGGCGTCGTACAGCACGCACGACACGCACCCGATCACCGCGTGGTGGGACGAGCTCGAGGGGTGGGAGCGCGAGCGGCTCGGCGCCCTCGCGCGCGTGCCCGAGTCCGCGACCGCGACCCAGCGCGAGATGGCCCTCCTCGACCTCCTCTTCGGCGCCGGCTCCGACCTCGCGCTCACCCTCGCGCAGGAGCTCACTGGCGATCGCGGGCGCGTGAACCTCCCGGGGACGGTCGGGCCCCACAACTGGACCTACCGCCTCGGGGCGCCGGTGGAGGCGCTCGCGGGCGACGCCGCGCTCGCGGAGCGCTTCGCCAGGATCCGCTCGCTCGTCGAGCTGCACGGCCGCGGCTGAGCGGTCGACGCGCGGCATGGGGCCGGCGCCATCCTCGTCGCCCCCGCCCCGTGGACGACCGGCGGAGGCGCCGGCGCGCGGCCGGCGACGGCGGACGAGACGGTGACGGCGGCCGCGCCACCGCAGTCGAACGCCTCGTCGGGCGCCGCCCCGCGAGCGCGCGCCGCCCGCCGGGGCGTCGCTTGATCTATAGTGGGCCGCGATGCGGACCTGGCCTGGGCGACCTTCTCCCCTCGGCGCGACTTGGGACGGCGAGGGCGTGTCGTTCGCGCTCTTCTCCGAGGGCGCGACCGGGGTCGACCTCTGCCTCTTCGACAAAGAGGGCCGCGAGACGCGGGTGCCGCTCGTCGAGCGCACCGGCCACGTGTGGCACGCGTACGTGCCCGGCGTCCGGCCCGGCCAACACTACGGCTACCGCGTGCACGGGCCCTACGAGCCCGCGGCCGGTCACCGCTTCAACCCGGCCAAGCTCCTCGTCGATCCGTACGCCCGGCGCATCCACGGCTTCGTCGACTACGACGGCCCCGTCTTCGGCTTCGACCGCGCCAAGGGGGACGGCGTCGCGTGCACCCACGACAGCGCCCCCTACGTGCCGAAGTCGGTCGTGGTCGACGGGGCCTTCGCCTGGGGCGCCGACCGCCCGCCGCGCGTCCCCTTCCACGACACGGTGCTCTACGAGACCCACGTCAAGGGCGCGACCCGGCTCCACCCGGGCGTGCCCGCCGAGCTCCGCGGCACCTACCTCGGCTTCGCCCACGACGCGATGATCGAGCACCTGCTCGCGCTCGGCGTCACCACGGTGGAGCTCCTGCCGATCCACGAGCGGGTCGACGAGGCCCACGTCGCGCGCCGCGGGATGACGAACTACTGGGGCTACTCGACCCTCGGCTACTTCGCCCCCGACCAGCGCTACGCCTCCCGCCCCGGCCACGAGCTCACCGAGGTGAAGGAGATGGTCAAACGCCTGCACTCTGCAGGCATCGAGGTGGTGCTCGACGTCGTCTACAACCACACCTGCGAGGTCGATCGCACCGGCCCTACCCTGAGCCTCCGCGGCGTCGACAACCGCGCGTTCTACCGGCTGCGCCCCGCCGATCTCGCGGAGTACGAGGACTTCACCGGGTGCGGCAACAGCCTGAACGTGGCCCACCCGCAGACGCTCAAGCTGATCTGCGACAGCCTGCGCTACTGGGTCACCGAGGTGCACGTCGACGGCTTCCGCTTCGATCTCGCGTCGACCCTCGCGCGCGACCGCCACGAAGTCGACAAGCTGTCGTCGTTCTTCGACATCGTGCACCAAGACCCGATCCTCTCGGAGGTGAAGCTCATCGCCGAGCCGTGGGATCTCGGCGAGGGCGGGTACCAGGTCGGGAACTTCCCCGTGCTCTGGTCGGAGTGGAACGGCCGCTACCGCGACTGCGTGCGCCGCTTCTTTCGCGGCGAGCGCGAGCGTGTGGGGGAGATGGGCTACCGGCTCACCGGGTCGAGCGATCTCTACGAGGCCGGGGGCCGCCACACCTACGCCAGCATCAACTTCGTGACCGCGCACGACGGCTTCACCCTCCGCGACCTCACGACCTACGAGACCAAGCGGAACCTCGACAACGGCGAGAACAACCGCGACGGGTGGGACGACAACCTCGGCTGGAACTGCGGCGTCGAGGGCGAGACCGACGACCCCGCCGTCGCCGCGATCCGATCCCGCCAGCAGCGGAACCTCCTCGCCACCCTCCTCTTGTCGCAGGGCGTGCCCATGCTCACCGCCGGCGACGAGCTCGGCAAGACCCAGCGCGGCAACAACAACGCGTACGTGCAGGACAACGAGCTGTCGTGGCTCCACTGGGATCTCGGCGATCGCGAGCGCGACCTGCTCGAGCTCGTCCGGGCGCTCGTGCGGGTGCGGCGCCAGCACCCTGTCTTCCGCCGTCCCGGGTTCCTCCGCGGTGAGCCGGTGGGCGGGAGCCGCGGCAAGGACATCGCGTGGTTCAACGCCGGCGGTCAGGAGATGGAGGAGCGCGACTGGACGAAGCCGGCGCGCGCCGCGCTCGGGGTCCTGCTCGCCGGCGACGCCCTCGGCTGGCGCGACGAGCAAGGCCGGCCGGTGATCGACGACACCTTCTTCGTCGTGTTCTCCGGCGAGCGCGCGGCCCACGAGTTCGTCTTGCCGCCGCGCGAGTGGGGCGAACGTTGGGTCCGCGTCCTCGACACCGCCGCCGACCGCGTCGACGGCAAGACCACGCTCTCGGGCGGCGGGCTCCTCCTCGTCGAGGCCCCGGCGGTCGTGCTCCTCCGGCGCGACCTCCCGGAGCGCGGGTCGTGGCGCCCGGGGCCCATCGGCCGTCACGGCTGAGGGGGCGCGGGTCCGAATCGCGTGCAGAGTGCACGCGTAGGGATCACCGCCGCAGCGCGCGCACGACGGGCGCGCCGTGGCGAGCCGCCAGCGGGTGCTGCGTCGCGAGGGGCGCGCTGGCGGTCGCCAGCCCCACCCGGTCCCAGGCGCGCGGCACGTAGCGGCCGCCGACGTCCATCGTGAGCCCGCCCTGCTCGCCGCCCCACTCGACCAGGCGCACCGGCGCGCACGAGGTCCGCCCGCAGTCGTCGCGCTCCACCTCGATCACGCTCTGGAGGAGCGCGCCCACGCGGCGGGTGTCGACGCGGGTGACGCGCGCGGTCGGCGCGTC
>JAEUKG010000959.1 GCA_016794325.1 Myxococcales bacterium
CGTTCTCCCCGGTCGATGACCGCTGCCGTCGCCCGGGTCCCGATCGACGACGAAGCCGCGCCCGACTCCGGGGTGCGCGAGGCCGCTCCCGCGCTCCCGACGTCGGCCGCAGTGCTGCTCACCGATCTCCTCCTCGGCGCGTGCCACGCCGACGGCCGCTTCTGCGAAGCGGAGGCGGACGCGCTCCGCGGCCTCCTCCGCGTCGCCCTGCGCGCCGATCCGCTGCCGGCCGAGGTCGAAGAGCGCAACGCGCACTTCGACCCCGGCAGCTTCGACGCGACCGCCGCCGCCCGGCGCCTCGCGGGCGCGGGCCACGCCGACCGCCGGCGGCTCCTCGAGCTCGTGTGCTCGGTGTGCGAGGCCGACACCCGCGTCGAGCTCGAGGAGAACGAGTACATGACGGCGCTCGTCTGCGCGCTGTCGATGGCGGAGGAGGACTACGCCGGCCTGGTCTCCAAGAACGCGCTCACCGGCGGCTGGACGGTGGTGAAGCGCGCGGAGGATCTCGTGCTCGGGACCATCGCCCTCGCCTTCCTCGCGCTGCCGATGTTGGCGATCGCGGCGGCGGTCAAGGCGACGAGCCCCGGGCCCGCCCTGTTCCGGCAGCGCCGCTACGGCAAGGGCGGCCGGGAGTTCCGCATCACGAAGTTCCGGACGATGACCGTCTCCGAAGACGGCGAGCGGGTGGCCCAGGCGCAGCGCGGCGACGCGCGCGTCACCCGGCTCGGCGCGTTCTTGCGCCGGTCGTCGCTCGACGAGCTCCCTCAGATCTTCGACGTCCTCCGCGGCGACATGTCGCTGGCCGGGCCGCGCCCGCACGCGGTCGCGCACAACGAGGCCTACCGCAAGCTCATCGTGCGCTACATGCTCCGGCACCAGGTGAAGCCGGGGATCACCGGCTGGGCCCAGGTCAACGGGTTCCGCGGAGAGACCGACACCCTCGAGAAGATGGTCAAGCGCGTCGAGCACGACCTCGAGTACGTGGAGCGCTGGAGCCCGTGGCTCGACGTGAAGATCATGTTCCTCACCGTCTTCGGGCGGAAGGTCCGGATGAACGCGTATTGAGGGCTCGTCGGATCGACGGGGCCGCTACTCGTCCGGTTGGCCGAGGACCTTGTGGACGAGGGTGAGGAGCTCCTTCGGCGGCGCCGGCTTCTCGATGAACGTGAAGCCGCCGCTCTTCACCGCGCGCTCGATCTCGGACTGGTACCCGTAGCCGGACATGCAGATGACGCGCGCTTCGGGGCGAGCGCGGCCGACGAGCTCGGCGAGCTCCGTCCCCCACATGCCTGGCATGACGACGTCGGTGAGCAAGAGGTCGATCGCGTCGGGGAACGTCGAGACGACGTTGAGCGCGTCCTTGGCGTCTTCGGCCTCGAGGACCTCGAGGCCTCCGCGGCGGAGGATGCGCGCGACGAGCTTCCGGGTCGGCGCGTCGTCGTCGACCACGAGGACCCGGCAGGTGCGCTCGTCCCGCCGCAGCCCCGGCCCGCCGCCCTCGGTCGGGTGCGGCGCCTCGTCCCGACTATCCCCATCGGATGACAGCGCGAGGACGACTCGGACCGGCCGCCAGCCGGGGAGATCCCGGACCCTGTCCTCGAGCGGGCTCATCCGGCTAATTTTGGCCAGCGATCCAGCCCAAAGCAAGCTGAATTGGACGTCATGGGGCGAGGGCGAGCAGCGGCGCGACCCGCGCCCGCTCGACGCCGAAGAGCGCCGACCGGCCCTCGACGCGCAGGTCGAGGCGGGACGGGTCGGACGTCGCGTCCAGGAGGAGCACCGCCGGCGGCGACGCATCCCCGCGCGACTGAATCTTGATTCGAAACGAGGACTTGCGAGGGGCGGGTGGCCCGTCGTAGGCGATCGGACGCGCCGCCCCTGCGAGCTGGGCGAGCGCCGCGAGCGCCGCGGCCTCGTCGGCCGCGGGCGCCTTGCCTATCTCGACACGCCGCGCCCCGTCCCCTCGCTCCACGGTGACGGCCTCGACGGCGGCGGGGTCGAAGCGGAGCGGCTCCCGATCGGCGAGCGGCGCGCGGATCTGGGCGGCGAGCGCGGTCGAGACCACGACGACCGGCTCCTCGCCCTCCATCCGCGCGAAGACACCACCCTCGGTCTCGCGGCCGAGGAGGAGGCGCCGGCCGACGAGCCCACCGTCGGTGACCAGGGCGATCTGCGCCGAGCAGGCGCCGTCGATGCCGAAGGTCCGATCGTCGACGCGCGCGGCCACGAGCTCCGCCTTCGCGCCGAGCAGCGCCTCGGCCAGCGCGTTCGCGGCCGCGGCGTCGAGGCTCGCGCCGCGCGGCTCGACGAGCCGGTATCCCGCTTCGGATCGCTCCACGATCTCGGTCAGACCCGGGCAGCGCACCTCGATCCGGCGGGGCGCGAGGGCGGCGAAGTCCCGCGGGAGGAGGCGGAGCGGCCGGACCACGGCCCGACCGAGCGAGAGCAACCGCGCGAGCGCCGGGCTCGGCGTGAGCCAGGCCCGGTCCCGCTCGCGGTAGACGCGGCCGTCGCGGGCGACGAGGAGCGCCTCGTCGCCGACGGCGGTCGCGGTGGTGAAGCGGATCGCGCCCGCAGGGTCCGCGGGCCGTGCGTCTGCCGGCGCGTCGCTCGCCCGACGCGCGGACGCGGCCTCGGCGCGGGTGAGGGCGGTCAAGAAGGCCGACACCGACTCGGCCTCGTCGGAGGAGAGCTCGCGACCCTCGGGGGATCGCATGAAGAAGCCGGTGCCCTTGCGCGCGACCTCGAGGGGCACGTCGCCGCTGCCGATCCGGAGCTCGACGACCTCGTCGGCGTTGGCGTACGCGAGGCGCCGATCGGCGAGGTCGCGCCCCGTCGGATCGAGCGACGCCGCCGGCCCTCGCGGCACGCACGCGATCACCGGCCGGGGCCCGGTGCGCTCCACGACGACGTCGGCCTCCACCCCCGGGCACGGGCCGCCGACCACGAGCTCGTCGGCGTCCTTCGCCCCGAACGACCGGACGCGCACGCGGAGCGCTCCCGCGGGGTGCGGCGCGGGCAGCGCGGCGAGGAAGGAGTCGGCGCGGAGGTCGTCGAGCGCGAGGAGGATCCGCTCCACCTCGGCGCGCGACGCGCGGAGGCCGTCGTCCGACTGGAGGGCGAACGGCCCGGGGCCGGCCCGCTTCAAGGAGACCTCGGCCGCGCCGCGGCGGAGCGCGATCTCCGCGAGCTCGTTCGCGGGGCCGACGAGCCTTCGCTCGCGGTATTCGTCGACGGGGCGGAGGAGCTCGGCGACGAGCTCCTTCGACACGACCACCGGCGGCTCGTTGCCCACGCGCGCGTAGGCCGCCCCCTCGGGCTGCGGCGCCGCGCCGCCGACGGCGAGGTCGATCGTGATCTCACCCATCCCCGCGCGGACGCGCGCGCGCGGCGCGTCGAGCCCGAGCCGCGCGTCGGGCTCCACCTTGCGGAGCGGGCGGGCGTGCTCGAGCACCGCGAGCAGCTTGTCGACCGCCGCGTCGTCGGCGCGCTCGGCTCCGATCGTCCACGTCGCCGAGCCCGCGTCGCCGCGGACGCGGTCGAAGCGCGCCTTCTTCCCGGAGGCCTCGATCTCGACCCAGGTCACGTCGGCGCGCCGCCACGCGACGAAGAGCTCGCCCTCGCGCGCGCGGCGCTCGACGTCCGAGACTCTGTCGCGATCGACGACGAGGAAGACCGCGAGCCCCGCCGCGAGGATCGCCAGCACGACCGTGGCTCGGTGAGCCTTCGGGATCATCGCGCCTTCTTCTTCTTGGGCGCCGGCTTGCGCGTGGGCGGCTCCGCGGGCCGCGCCTCGGTGCTGCGCCGGCGCAGGGCGACGACGACCCCGAGGAGCGCCGCCGCCGCCGGCATCATGAAGAGGACGTAGTTGCGGATCTCGTCGCGCGACTCCTTCGTCACGCGGATCCCCGCGGGGACCGTGGCCCGCTCCGGCACGTCGACGATGGGCGGGCGCGACGTGAGCCACGAGAGCGCGCTCTCGACGAAGAGCGCGGCGCCGCGATCGCGGAGCGGCTCACGCCATCCCCAAGCGGATAGC
>JAEUKG010000963.1 GCA_016794325.1 Myxococcales bacterium
AGTCCTTGTCGCCGAAGCAGCCGTCCCACTCGGCGCAGCAGTTCGCGTTCGTGCAGGCGTCGCAGGGGCCATCGCCGGTGTCGACGGTCTCCTTGCACTTGCCGCCGTCGGCGCCCGGCGAGTCGGCGCCGCCGTCCTCGACGCCCGCGCAGGACTTCGGGCACTTCGCCTCCCAGCACTGGTCGATCTTGGCGGATTTCGCGGCCCCCGACGGGTGCTGCGCCTCGCACTGCGTGGCGCACTCGTCGTAGTTCTTCGGGCCAGCGCCGGAGTCGGCCTTGCCGCCGGAGTCGACCTTGCCGACGTCGGGGTAGTTCGTCGCGTCCGAGCCGCCCGCGTCGCCGCCGCCGCCGCCGCTGCTGCTCCCCGAGCCGCTCTCCGACGAGCACGCGATCACCACGCCGAGCGAGAACAGGACCGAAATGCCGAGGACGACGGGGGTGCGCTTCATGGCGCACGCTCGTCGCACGCCGGAGCCGGTCCGTCAAGTCGGGACGGGACCGTTTGTTCTTCGGGAGCTTTCGGGCTATGAGGCGCGCTCCCCATGAGCCACGCCCTGCGCAACGTCGCCATCGTCGCCCACGTCGACCACGGCAAAACCACCCTGGTCGACCACATGCTCCGCCAGGCAGGCACCTTCCGGGCGAACGAAGCGGTCGTCGATCGCGTCATGGACTCGAACCAGCTCGAGCGCGAGCGCGGCATCACCATCCTCGCGAAGAACACGAGCGTCCGCTACAAGGACCCGAAGTCCGGAATCATCACGAAAATCAACGTGGTAGACACCCCGGGGCACGCGGACTTCGGCGGCGAGGTCGAGCGCACCCTGCTCATGGCCGACGGGGCGATCCTCCTCGTCGACGCCGCCGAGGGCCCCCTTCCCCAGACGCGCTTCGTCCTCCGGAAGTGCCTCGATCTCGGCTTCCCCATCATCGTCGTCATCAACAAGATCGACCGCTCGGACGCGCGGCCGGACGAGGTCCTCTCCGAGGTCTTCGACCTCTTCTGCGACCTCGGCGCCAGCGACGAGCAGGCGGATTTCGCCGTCCTCTACGCCATCGGCAAGCAGGGCATCGCCAAGCGGACCCTCGAGGACACGTCCCAGAACCTCGCCCCGCTCTTCGAGACCATCCTCGAGCGCGTCCCCGCCCCCCGCGGCGACGCGACGGCCCCCCTCCAGATCATCGTGAACAACCTCGATCACGACGACTACACCGGCCGCCTCGCGATCGGTCGCGTCGTGGCCGGCTCGATCCGCGCGGCCCAGCCGGTGGGCGTGCTCGGCGAGGCCGCGGCCATCAAGGGCGCGGTGAAGGTCCTGTCCACCTTTGAGGGCCTCGATCGCGTGCCCGCTCAAGAGGCCTCGGCCGGCGAGCTCGTCGCGATCGCGGGCCTCGACGAGGTCTTCGTGGGCGACACGCTCACCGATCTCTCTCCCGGGTGGGAGGAGCGGCGGCTCCCGCGCATCATCGTCGAGCAGCCGACCCTCAAGATGCGCATCGGCGTCAACACGTCGCCCTTCGCCGGCAAGTCGAAGGCGTCGAAGTTCCTCACCAGCCGGCAGCTCCGCGAGCGGCTCGTGCGCGAGACCCGCAAGAACCTCGCGATCCGCCTCGAGGAGACCGAGTCTCCCGACACGTTCGTCGTGCTCGGCCGCGGCGAGCTCCAGCTCGCGATCCTCGTCGAGACGATGCGCCGCGAGGGGTACGAGATGCAGCTCGGCAACCCCGAGGTCGTCACCAAGGTCGAGGACGGCGCCGTCTTCGAGCCGTACGAGCTCGTGGTCGTCGACGTGCCGGAGAGCTTCATCGGCGTCGTGACCGAGCGCCTCGGCGAGCGGCGCGGGCGCATGACGAAGATGTCGAACCCCGGCTACGGGCGCGCTCGGCTCGAGTACCGGGTGCCGAGCCGCGGCCTCATCGGCTTCCGCGGGGAGTTCTTGACCTCGACCCGCGGCACGGGGCTCCTCAACACCGTCTTCGACGGCTGGGAGGCCTGGGGCGGCGCCATGGCGAAGCGACAGACGGGCGCGATCGTGGCCGACCGCGCCGGCGTCACCACGCCCTACGCCCTCCACCACCTCCAGCCGCGCGGGACGTTCTTCGTCACCCCGGGCGTCGAGGTGTACATGGGGATGATCGTCGGCGAGCACAACCGCCCGAACGACACCGACGTGAACGCGATCAAAGAGAAGAAGCTGTCGAACGTGCGCAACCACGGCAAAGACGACAACGTCCTCCTCGCGCCCCCGCGCGTGCTCACCATCGAGACGGCGATGGAGTGGATCGACGCCGACGAGCTCGTGGAGGTGACGCCGGAGGCGGTGCGCGTCCGCAAGGTGATGCTCGACATCTCGAAGCGGCCGCGCCGCTCCGAGGCCATCGAGGACGCGCAGGCGACCTGACCGCGGCTGCGCTATCATGACGGGGTGAGGCTCCGAGCGCTCGCCGTGGGGACGCTGCTCTTGGGTGCGAGCGCGCTCGCGCCTCGGCCCGCCGCGGCGTCGAGCGCCTCCGCCCTCGAGCTGGTCCGCTCGGCGCGCGCCGCCGAAGCGAACAACGACGAGGCCAGGGCGCTCCGCCGCTACACCGACGCACTCGGGCTCGACCCGACGTGCGAGGAGGCGTACCTCGGGTTGGGCGCGCTCCGCGTCCGGCGGGGCGACCTGCGCGAGGCCGAGCGCGTCTACTCGGTCGCGCTCGCCCACCTGCCGCAGTCGCGGGTCGCGACCCTCGAGCGCGCGCGGGTCCGGTGGACCCTCGGGGCGCGCGAGGAGGCGGCGCACGACATCGAGGCCGCGGCGGTGGACGACCCGCCCGTGCTCAAGGAGCTCGCCGTCTGGTACGGCGAGCTCGGCCAGGCGCCGGCCCAGCTCGCGGTGTGGCGGCGCATCCTCGTCTTCGCGCAAGCGCACGGCGAAAGCCCGCTCCTCACCGAGGCGCGCCTCACCGTGCGCGCCCTGCAGATCCTGGTGGATCACGCCGACCCCGTGGTGGCCCCCGGCGCGGGGACCACGCTCCGGCGGCTGGCGCGCGACGTCGCCCGCCGCTCCGGCGGCTGAGCCAGCGGCCGAGCGCGAGATCGCTAGGTCACGAACGCCGCGTGCAGCGCGCGCTGCGCCGCGTCGAGGTGCGCCGCATCGACGACCGCGGAGAGCCGCAGCGGGCCGCCGCTCGTCGACTGGGGCGCCGCGCCGGCCTCCCGGAGCGCGGCGTAGAAGCGCGGCAGCGCGTCGCTCATCCCGTCGCCGACGACGCTGACGAGCGCGCGGCCCTCGTGGAGGGTGACGGCGCCGCCCGCCTCTTCGAGCAGGCGCGCGCGGCGCTCTTGCCAGTCGGGCACGTTCAGGAGCGGGATCGCGAAGCTCGCCTCGCGGCGCCCGACGAAGACGTCGAGCATCGGGACGCCGAGGCGGGCCGCATGATCGATCACGCGAGGCGCGGCCTCGACGGCGACGTCCGCGAGGACGATCGCCCCCTGCCCCACGACCGCGCGCGCCCGCGAGGTCGCGCCCTCGTGGGCGACGGTCTCGCGCGCCACCCCGCCCGCCGCGTCCACCGGGTCTTGGGTCTTGCGCGCGTGGATCGCGATCTTCGCCCGCCGCGCCCACTCCACCGCCTGGGCGTTCAGCACCTTGGCCCCCGCCTCCGCCATCTCCTGCAGGCTCGCGAGGTCCACCTCCGGGAGGTGGCGCGCCTCGGGCACGACGCGAGGATCGGCCGAATACACGCCGTCGCCGTCGCTGTAGATCTCGCAGCGCTCGGCGCCGAGCGCCGCCGCGAGCGCGACCGCGGTGGTGTCGGAGCCCCCGCGGCCGAGCGTCGTGATCTCGCGCCGGTAGCTCATGCCCTGGTAGCCGGCGACGATGACGATGCGGCCGCGGTGCAGCTCGTCTTCGATCCGGTGCGGGCGCACCTCGATGATGCGCGCGTCGAAGTGCCGGTCGCTCGTGATGATGCCCGACTGGCTCCCGGTGAAGCTGATCGCGTCCTCGCCGCGGGCCTGGATCGCGATGGAGAGGAGGGCCATCGAGACGCGCTCGCCGGTCGACACGAGCATGTCGAGCTCGCGCCGCGGCGGGTCGTCGGCCACGCTCTTCGCGAGCGAGATGAGGCCGTCGGTCGTCTTGCCCATCGCGCTCACGACCACCACCACGTCGTGCCCGAGGCGCTTGGCAGCGACGACCTTGTCGGCCACGAGCCCGAGCTTCTCGACGGTGGCGACCGAGGAGCCGCCGTACTTCTGGACCAGGATCGTCAACACCTACCTCCGCGCAGACAACGCCCAGATCCCGGCTACCATGCCCCGAGGGGGCCGGCCAACAACGGGGCCACGCGCCACCACCGCGCCCATCGGCATCGATCCCGCCCGAGATCGCGTCGGTGGCGCCGGCGGCGCGTGCTCGGCGCCGGGAGGCTGCTCCGCGCGCTCCTCGGCGCCGCCGCGACCGCTCGAGCGATCTCGGCGCACGGGGTCACTGCGCTCAAGCGGAGGGCGGCCGCAGCACGATCGCGCCGCGCGGTGTCACGAGCCAGACGAGGCCGAGCGCCGGGGCGCGCACGACGATCGCGGGCCCCGGCGTGTCCTCGTCGTCGCTCTCGGCCGGCAGCTCGAAGACGACGCGAGGCCCCTCCGGCCCCTCCTCCAC
>JAEUKG010000981.1 GCA_016794325.1 Myxococcales bacterium
CGCTCGCGGTCACCGCGAGCGCCTCCCCTGCTCCCGCAGGGCCCGAGGGTCGGCGCGCGAGGGTGACCGCCACCGCGGAGACGCCCACCACCACCGCGATGGCCCCCGCGAGCACGCCGAACATCGTCCGCCGCCGCGCGCGGGTGGCGCCCGGCTGGGACCACCCCGGCGCCGTCCCGCCCTCGCGGCGCGAGCGCGCCGGCGCGAGATCGGCGCCGGCGTCGGGGATGGTGCGATCCGCGACCGCGACCTCCGCCGGCGGCGCGGTCGGGAGCGAACGCGCCGACGACGGGCTGAGGAGCGTGGTCGCGCTCGCGCGCCCCAGCCCCCCCTCGGGCGCGAACGGCAAGAGCTCGGCCGCGAGCTCGCGCACGTCCTGGTGCCGCTCCGCGGGCTTGCGGCGGAGCGCCTTCAGGATGACCGCCTCGAGGCCCGGCGGTACGTTGCACGTGCGCGCGAGCGGCGCGGGATCGTCGGTCACGATGGCGGCGGCGATCTGCGTCGTCGAGCCCGTCCACGGCGGCTGCCCGGAGAGGAGCTCGTAGAGGATGACGCCGAGCGACCACACGTCCGCGCGCGCGTCGACGTTGCGCGCCGAGCGCACCTGCTCCGGCGACATGTACATCGCCGTGCCCATGACCGTCTCGGCCGCGGTGAGCTTCTCGGTCTCGCTCGTGACCTTGGAGATGCCGAAGTCGACGATCTTGACGCAGGTCCGGTCCTCCTCGCGGGCGAGGAAGAGGTTCGAGGGCTTGAGGTCGCGGTGGACGATGCCGAGCCCGTGCGCCTCCCCCATCCCCACGCACGCTTGGAGCACGCAGTCCACCGCCTCCGGGTACGGCAGCTGCACCCTCGACTCGAGCTCCGTCCCGAGGTCGTGCCCCTCGAGGAACTCCATCACCATGTAGGGTAGGCCCTCGGCGGTCACGTCGACGTCGACGACGCGCGCCGCGTGCCGGCTGCGGAGCTGGCCCGCCGCGCGCGCCTCGCGCTCGAAGCGCGCCACGACCTCGGGCATGGCGAGCATCTCCGGCAGGAGCATCTTCACCGCGACGCGCTGACGCATGCGGACGTGCGTCGCCTCGAAGACGATGCCCATCCCGCCCTCGCCGAGGATCCGGCGAAGCTCGTACTTTCCGGCGATCACGTCGCCGATGCGTGGCGCGGGATGAGCGGCCGGCGTCGTACCCATACGCCCCGATCGTACACCAACGCCGGGGAGGACCACAGCGCCCGCATGTCGCGACCGCTCCCACGTCGCACCGCGTGGACCTACATCCCCTCCCGCGGGCGCGGCGCGCCAGAGGAGGATTTTTCCGGCGACAGCGCGCGCCGACGGCCCGGCGCGAACGACCGTCGTTCGATCGCGCGCGTGAGCATTCCAAGGTTGGTCTCGTGGGCGATATCATCTCCTCCCCCGATGGCCTCCGCCGACGTCGCCCCGCACCCCGAGCCCGACGCGCCCGACGCGACGGCGGGGGCGCGCGTCGTGTGCGAGCACGCCGACCGCTGCGGCGGCTGCCCGCTCATCGGCCTCACGTACGACGAGCAGCTGATGATGAAGCGGGGGCGCGTGGTGCAGGCGGTCGCGCGCTACCCCGCGCTCGAGCTCACGTACACCGAGCCGGTGCTGCCGGCGGACCCGGTGCTCGGCTACCGCACCCGCGCGAAGCTCATCGTCGCGCCCGGCGCGCGGGTGGGGCTCTACGCCAAGGGCGGAGGCCACCAGGTCGTCGACATCCCGAGCTGCCGCGTGCTCTCCCCCACCCTCGCCGCGACGACCCGCGCGCTGCGCGACCGCGTCGCCCGCGACGAGGCGTCGGGCGGCCCCCTCGCCCCGCTCACCCTCGACGGCCGCGGGGCCCTCCGCGCCATCGACCTGCGCGAGACCAACGACGGCGGCGAGCCCCGCGTGCTCGTGACGCTCGTGATGCAGCGCGAGCGCGCCCAGAGCAAGGACGAGCTCGCCGCCGAGGCCCGCGCCCTCGCCGCCGAGATCCCCTCGATCGCGAGCGTCGCCGTCAACATGCACGAGGGCGAGTCCCCGCAGATCCTCGGCTCGGAGACGGTGCCCCTCTTCGGCCCCACCCTCTTGCCCGACCGCGTCGGCAAGAGCGTGCATCTTGCGACGTTCGGCTCGTTCGTCCAGGCCCACCGCGGCCAGACGGGGCGCGTCCACGAGCGCCTGCTCGCGGTCGCGCGCCAGGCCTCGGGCGAGGGCAAGCGCCCGCGGGTGCTCGACCTCTACGGCGGCTCGGGCGCGATCGCGCTCGCCCTCGCGGCCGGCGGCGCCGACGTCCACCTGGTGGAGTCGTTCGCGCCCGCGGTCGAGTCCGCCCGCGCCGCCGCCGAGCGCCAGGGGATCACCCTGTCGGCCGAGGCGACCGACGTGGCGGCGGCCCTCCGCGCGCTCGTCGAGAAGGGGCGCACCTTCGATCTCGTCGTCGTGAACCCGCCCCGCCGCGGCCTGAGCGCCACCGCGCGCGAGTGGGTCACGCGCCTCGCGGCGCCGGTGATCGCCTGCGTCTCGTGCGAGCCCGACACCCTGACGCGCGATCTCGATCACCTCGTGCGCCTCGGCTACGCCACCGCGACCCTGCAGCCGCTCGACATGATCCCGCTGACGGACGAGGTCGAGAGCATCGCCGTCCTCCGCCGCGCGCCGATGGCGCCTCCCCGCGTCCTCTTCGAGGACGAGGAGATCCTCGTCGTCGACAAGTCGCCGCACGAGCCCACCGTGCCCCAGGGCGAATACCACACGTCGCTCGCCGGGCGGACGCGGGCGCTGCCGGGCGCCGAGCGGGCGGTGCCGCTCTACCGCATCGACGTCGGCACGAGCGGCCTCGTCATCTTCACCAAGCACCCCGAGCTCGAGAAGAAGTGGGGCGAGGTCGTCGCCTCGCCGAACGCGCGCCGCATCTTCGTCGCCGGCGCGCGCGGCGTCACGCCGTCGAAGGGCGCGATCGTGCGCGAGCTCCGCGAGGAGGGGCGCTCGCTCTTCGCGCGCACGCGCTACCGGCGCCTCGCGGTCGCGAGCGGCCACAGCGTGCTCCGCGTGATCCCCGAGCAGGGGCGGACCCACCAGGTGCGGCGCCACCTCGCCGCGATCGGCCACCCGGTGCTCGGCGACGACCGCTACGGGCACGCGCCGACGAACCGCTTCTTCGAGGAGAAGAACGCGCTCGATCGCACCTTCCTCCACTGCGTGCGGGTCGAGCTCGACCACCCGACGACCCGCGAGCGCATGATCATCGAGAGCCCCCTGCCCGGCGATCTGCGGGCGGTGCTCGAGCGGACGAGCGGGCCCGGCACCCTCCGCTTCCTCGACCACAAGAACGCGCTCGGCACCAGCAACTCGACGATGCCGCCGCCGCCCGACTCGCGCCACGAGCGCGGGAGCCTCCTCGACATCGACTCGTCGGCGCCGACCTTGCGCCCGCAGATGGTGGGCGACGACGCCGACGACTGACGGCCGATGCCGCGACGCCCAGGCGCTCACGCTCGCGATCTCTGGCAGCTCGCCCGGCGCCACGCGCTCGCGCCGCTCGCCGAGGCGACCTCGAGCGAGCGCGCCCGCATCGACGAGGCGCCCGACGGGTGGATCTTCGACGTCGCGTGGGACGGCCACCGCGTGCTCGCCTGCAAGTTCGGCCGCGACGTGTGCGTCCTCGGATACGAGCGCCGCGAGCTCGCGCACCTCTTCCCGCGCGTCGCGGCGGCGCTCTCCACCCTCGCCGCGCCCGCGCTCGTGGTCGAGGGCTTCGTGTGCCTGCTCGACGCCGCGGGCCGGCCGTCGTTCGAGCTCCTCGTGAAGGACGCGGCGCGGACGCCCTCCCGCGTCGTGCTCGCGGTGACCGATCTCCTGCGCGAGGGCGACGACGATCTCACCGCGCGGCCGACCCACGAGCGCCGCGCGCGGCTCGCCGCCCTCCTCGAGGGCGCGCCGACGGGGCTCGTGCACAGCGAGCCGATGCCGGGGCCCCTGGGCGCGCTCCTCGCCGGCGCGAGGTCGCTCGGCGCCCCGGGGATCCTCGCGCGATCGCGGAGCGGCGACGCGAAGGAGCCGGTCGTCGCCGTGTCGGCGAGCGAGGGTCCGATCGCGCTCGATCGCCCTGTGTCGCCCCCGCCCGCCGTCACCAACGCGAAGAAGGTCCTCTACCCGCGCGACGGCCTCACCAAGACCGACATCGCGCGCTACTACGACGACGTCGCGCCGGCGCTCCTCGCGCACCTCGCGGGGCGCGTGGTCGTGGCGCAGCGCTGGCCCGACGGGATCGACGAGTTCACCTGGTACCAGCACCGGATCCCGCCCCGAGCCCCCGACTACCTGAAGGGCGCGTGGATCGACGGCGATCGCCGCATCCGGGTGGACTCGCGCGACGCGCTCCTCTGGCTCGTGAACCAGGCGGCGCTCACGTTCCACACGTGGGCGAGCCGCGTGGCGTCGCTCGAGCAGCCCGACTGGGTGATGCTCGACCTCGACCCCGGCGAGTCCACCCGCTGGGAGCACACGATCGCGGTCGCGCTCACCGTGCGCAAGGTCCTCGAGACCCTCGAGCTCCCGAGCGTGGTCAAGACGAGCGGGCAGAAGGGCATCCACGTGCTCGTCCCCATCGGCCCGGGCCACCGCGTCGACCAGGCGCACGACGCCGCGCGCGGGATCGCCGCCCTCGTCGCGCGCCTCCACCCCGACCTCGCCACCCTCGAGAGCGACAAGGAGAAGCGCAAGGGCCGGCTCTTCCTCGATCACCTGCAGTCGTACGTCGGGAGATCGCTCGTCGCCCCGTATTCGCTCCGCGCCGCCGACGGCGCGCCGGTCTCGACCCCGCTCGACTGGAGCGAGGTGTCCGCGTCGCTCGATCCCCGCGCCACGAACCTCCGCACCCTGCGCGCTCGCCTCGACGCGCGCGGCGATCTCGCCGCGTCGCTCCTCTCGGGCACGACCCGCCTCGAGCCCGCCCTCAGCGCCCTCGCCGCCCTCGCGCCCAGCCGCGGCTGACCCCCCAGACGAGCCCCCTCTCGCTCCCGACCCCGCTCCCGACCCCGAGCGCGGTGGTCGCGCGAAGGCGAAGGCCGAAGGCGAAGGCCGAGGTGCAGGCGGAGGCGAAGGCGGAGGCGAGGGCGAAGGCGAGGGCAGAGGCGAGGGCGAAGGCAGAGGCGGAGGCGAAGGCGAAGGCCGAGGCGAAGGCGAAGGGTTCGGGTTCGGGAGCGGGTTCGGGTCCGGGGGGAGAGGGTTCGGGGGCAGGGGTTCGAGGCTAGTAGGGTACGGGGGCGGAGGGTTCGCGGGCTCGGAGCTCCGCGAGACGGACGTCCGACATCGATGTCAGAGACTCCGACATCGATGTCACGAGCTATGGCGTGAGGGCGCTCCCTCACGAGCGCTACGAGGGCGGCGGCGGGGCTCGCGACAAGCGACGAGTGACGGTGCTTCGCTCCGAGCACGCCACGTACCGCGCGCCTCGGGCCGCGCTTTCGCACACAACCGCGCTGGCCCGTGGCCGATGCGTCGAACATGGGCGAGCTGGACTCAGGGGTTGGACTTCGAAGCTTCAAGCGGGCGCTCCGCCTAGCGGTGCTTGACGCCGAACGGCGCGGCGTCGACGCGCGCGGCCAGGCCGTCTTGGTGGCGCTTCTCCGTCATCGCCGCACGGCGGACGCGGTGCGCGCCGCGGGCCTACCCGAGGGCACGTTTCGGCGGCTCCGAACGAAGCTGCTCCGCACATTTCACACAACGCGAGTCGAGAACCTCCGACTGCGCTACCTCGTTCGAGCCATTCGCGAGGGGATTCCGAAGAGAGCGGCTAAACGCACGTGATCCCAGAGGATCTCGTTGCGCATCACCACGATGCGAGCTACGAAGAGGCGGTCGACACGAATTGCGCCAGGCGCTCGCGCGGCGTACCGTATCGTCAGGGGCCTCGTCAGGGGCCTCGTCAGGGGCCTCGTCAGGGGCCTCGTCAGGGGCCTCGTCAGGGGCCTCGTCAGGGGCCTCGTCAGGGGCCTC
>JAEUKG010000983.1 GCA_016794325.1 Myxococcales bacterium
CCGGCGCCCGCGCCCGTCGCGGCTGCGCCCGCCGCCGGCGCGACGGTGGCGTGCCCCCAGTGCGGCCACATCAACAACCTGGGCAACCTGTTCTGCGGCTCGTGCGGCTTCCGCCTCACGCAGGCGCAGCAGGCCGCCGCCCCTGCGCGGCCCTCGGTGGCCGAGCCGCCCGCGGCCTCGGGCAGCGTGGTGCTCACGGCCCTGCGCGCCGACGGCAGCGAGGCCGGCAACTTCACGCTGCCGAGCGCGAACATCACGGTCGGCCGCGAGACCGGCGGCATCTTCGCCGGCGACAGCTACCTCTCGCCGCGCCACGCGACCTTCAAGTTCCAGAGCGGCAAGCTGAGCGTGAAGGACGAGGCGTCGCTGAACGGCGTCTATCGCAAGCTCACGCGCGACGTCCCCGTCGAGGTGAAGCCGAACGACGTCTTCCGCATCGGCCAGGAGATCATCAAGTACGAGCCGCTCACGACGCAGCCGCCCTCGCCCGACGGCGTCGAGCGCCTCGGCTCGCCGTCCAAGGGGTACATCGGGCGCATCGCGCTCGTCATCGGTCGCGACACGACCGGCAACGCGTTCCCCATCCCCGAGACCGGCATCCACCTCGGGCGCGAGCGCGGCGACGTGCTCTTCCCCGAAGACGGCTACGTCTCGGGCCTGCACTGCCGTCTGAGCTGGGAGGCGGGCAAGCTGATGTTGACCGATCTCGGCAGCTCCAACGGCTCGTTCGTGCGCCTCCGGGACGAGACCGACGTGAAGAGCGGCGACGTGCTCTTGATGGGCCAGCAGCTCTTCCGCATCGCCGTGAATTGACGATGGAATCGGCGGGGGCCTCGATCAGGGTCGGGAGCGGGCGATGAGCACACGCACGATCCGCGTGGTCGCCGCCGTCCTCGAGCGCGACGGGCGCTACCTCATCACCCAGCGGCGCGCCTCGGCGGTGCTCCCGCTCCTCTGGGAGTTCCCCGGCGGCAAGGTCGAGAGCGGCGAGACCGACGCGGAGGCGCTCAAGCGCGAGGTCATGCACCGCCTCGGCGCCGAGATCGACTGCGGCAAGCTGATCTCGTTCGTGAGCCACCCCTACGAGCACTACGTAGTGGACCTCTTCTTGTACGAGTGCACGCTGAAGTCGGCGGCGCTCGAGCCGCGCGCGGTCAACGCGTTCAAGTGGGTCGCGAGCTCGGACTTCGATCAGTACCCGTTCACGCCGGCCGACGAGGCCTCGATGAACAAGCTCCTCGGCGTCGGCTGAAGCGCCGCCGCGCGCGTGGTACGCTGATCCCGGGGCCACGAAGGTGACACGCAGGGCGACCTACGACGACGTGCTCGCGGCGCCGAGGCACCTCGTCGCCGAGCTCGTCGACGGCGTCCTCCACACCCACCCCCGGCCCGCGGCGCGGCACGCGCGCGCGACGACGCGCCTCGGGGGCGCGCTCGACGGGCCCTTCGATCGCGGTCAGGGCGGCCCTGGCGGCTGGATCCTCCTGGACGAGCCCGAGCTCCACTTGGGCGCGGATATCTTGGTCCCCGATCTCGCGGGCTGGCGGCGCGAGCGCATGCCAGCATTCCCCTACGACGCCGCGTTCTTCGAGCTCGCGCCCGATTGGGTCTGCGAGGTGCTCTCCCCCTCGACCGCGAAGCTCAATCGCAAGGGCAAGCTCGCGATCTACGCGCGAAGCCGTGCGCCACGCGTGGCTCCTCGACCCGCTCGCGAAGACGCTCGAGGTGCTCCACCTGGAGAACGGGCGCTGGTCGATCCTCGGCGTGTACGGCGACGAGGCGGGCGTACGCGCTCCCCCCTTCGACGCCCTCGAGCTGCAACTCTCCTCGCTCTGGTCG
>JAEUKG010001008.1 GCA_016794325.1 Myxococcales bacterium
GACCTTCTCGGCCGGCACCTCGGCGGCGCGGGCCCGGAGCACGGGGGCGCCGATCTGGACGATGGGCGAGGCCGCCGCCGGCGGAGGCTTGGCGGGCGCGGCGTGGCGCTCGCCGCCGGCGGCGCCGTGGCCGCAGCCGAGGAGGCAAGCGAGGAGGCCGAGCGGGCGCTTCATGGTGCTCACAAAACGGCGGAGGCGCCGCTCCCGAGGGAGGGCGCCTCCGTCATGACGAATCGGAGCGCGGATCAGCCGGCGGCGGCCGCCGCCTTCTCCTTCTTCGCCTTCTTCTTCGCGGGCTTCGCGTCGCCCTCGTCGGCCGAGGCCGCGAGCAGCTCGATCATCGACATCGGCGCGTTGTCGCCGCGGCGGGGACCGAACTTGACGATGCGCGTGTAGCCGCCCGGACGGGTGGCGAAGCGCTTGGAGAGCTCGACCAGGACCTTCTCGACGAGGTCGACGGTCTTGGCCTCGCCGCCCTTCTCGATGCGGGTGCCGAAGCGGGTGAGGTAGCCCGAGAGCTGACGCTCGGTCGCCATGCGACGCGCGCGGTCCTTCTCCGAGAGCTTGTCGTTCGGGGTGTAGGCCACCTCGCCGAGGCGCTTGGCCTTGGTGATGAGGCGGTCGGCCACCCGACGGAGCTCCTTGGCCTTGGCGTCGGTGGTCTCGATTCGCTCGTGGAGGATGAGGTTCGCCGCGAGGTTACGGAACATCGCGCGGCGCGAGCTCGTGTTGCGGTCGAACTTCCTGCCTTGGTTCTTGTGACGCATGACTTCTGCCTTCGTACCTTTAGTTCTGGGCCTGCTGCGCCTTCCAGCGCTCGAGCATCTGCGGCCAGTTGTCGATCTTCATGCCCAGCTGGAGACCCATGTTGGCGAGGATCTCCTTGATCTCCTTCAGGCTCTTGCGCCCGAAGTTCTTGGTCTTGAGCATGTCCTGCTCGGTGCGCTGGACGAGCTCGCCGATCAGGGTGATGTTCGCGTTCTGCAGGCAGTTGGCGGAGCGAACGCTGAGCTCGAGCTCGTCGACGCTGCGGAACAGGTTCTCGTTGAGCGGCTCTTCCTCGCCCTGCGACTGCTGGTACGCGGTCTCGTCGGTCTCCTCGAAGTTGATGAAGATCGTGAGCTGCTCCTTCAGGATCTTCGCGGCGAACGCGACGGCGTCTTGCGGCTTGACCGCGCCGTTCGTCCACACCTCGAGGGTGAGCTTGTCGTAGTCGGTGACCTGGCCGACGCGGGCGTTGGTCACGGTGTAGTTGACCTTGCGGATCGGCGAGAACAGCGCGTCGATCGGGATGGTGCCGATCGGCATCGTCGCCGTCTTGTTCTTCTCCGCGGGGACGTAGCCGCGGCCGACGCCGACCGTGAGCTCCATCGAGAGCGGGCCCTTCTTGTCGAGGGTCGCGATGAGGTGGTCGGGGTTGAGCACGGTGAGGCCGTCGACGAGCTCGATGTCGCGCGCGTAGACGGGGCCCGGGCCCTCCTTGTTGATGCGGACGGTGTAGGTCTTCACCGTCGCCGACTTGAGGACGACTTCCTTCAGGTTGAGGATGATGTCCGTGACGTCCTCGACCACGTCGCTCACCGTGGTGAACTCGTGGAGGGCGCCGTCGATGCGCACGGCCGTGATGGCCGCGCCCTGGAGCGACGAGAGGAGCACGCGGCGGAGCGAGTTGCCGAGCGTGATGCCGTAGCCGCGCTCGAGCGGCTCGCAGGTGAAGCGGCCGTAGAAGTCGGTGAGGCTCTCGTTGTCGACCTGCATGCCACGGGGCCGGATCAGGTCGCGCCAGTTGCGAGTGACGATGTTCATTCGTGCTTCTCTCTCTTGTCTCGATGTTCACGCGGCCGTCCCGCGCGCGCTCGGGAACCCGCTCCCTCGCGCGCGCCGCGGCCTGCCCGTGTGAAATGGGGTGGGATCAGCGCGAGTAGTACTCGATGACGTACTGCTCACGGATCGGCGGCTCGTTCATCTCTTCGCGGACCGGCTTGCCCTTGAAGGTACCGACGAAGTTCGCCTTGTCGAGCTCGATCCAGCTCATCATCGGGCGCTTCTCGACCTGGGCGAGCGACGCCGTGATCAGCTTCACCTCGCGGCTCGGCTGCCGGACCTCGACCTTGTCGCCCGCGCGGAGCAGCACCGACGGGATGTTGACCCGCTTGCCATTCACGAGGATGTGGTTGTGCTTGACGATCTGCCGCGCCTCGGAGCGCGTGGACGCGAAGCCCATGCGGTAGACGACGTTGTCGAGGCGGCTCTCGAGGAGGCCGAGCATCTCTTCGCCGGTCCGGCCCTTGCGGCGGGTCGCGTCGAAGTAGTAGCGCTGGAACTGGCGCTCCACGAGCCCGTAGATGCGGCGGACCTTCTGCTTCTCGCGGAGGCGAACGCCGTATTCGCTCATCTTGATGCGGGCCTGGCCGTGCTGGCCGGGCGGGTACGGGCGGCGCGTGTGCGCGCACTTCTCGGAGTAGCAGCGCTCCCCCTTGAGGAAGAGCTTCATGCCTTCGCGCCGGCAGAGCTTGCAGACGGCGCCAGTGTAACGTGCCATTATCGCTTACCTTTTTTGGGATGACCCGAAAAACCGGTTTACACGCTGCGCGCGCCGGAGGGCGGTTTGCAGGCTTCTTCCCGGCGTGGAGCCGCGGGGCTCCTTGGGGGGGACGCTTTTTGCCCCACATCGGGCGAGAAATCAAGCCAGACGCGCACGTCGGAGGAGGACCCATCGGCGCCCGCCCGTCCAAGCGGACGCTCGACGGGGGGTGGGCGGCGTGTGCGCGGGCCAGCGCCCAACAACATCACGTATTTTCGCGCAGTTAGGAGGCTGTTTCGCGCCCCGCGGCGTGGGCGGGCGGGGCCCCGGATTCGGTGCGGGGCTCTGCGCTCCGCGCCGAGACGGGCTCGCCGTCGAGCGCGCTCCGAACCTCTTGGGCGAGGGACGTCGCGGTGAACGGCTTCGCGAGCATGCGGGCGCGGCCGCGCAGGTCCGACCGATCGTCGAGGACGTCGGTGCCGTAGCCGGAGACGAAGAGGATGCGCACCCCCGGCCGGAGGCGGAGCGCCTCCATCGCCACGTCGAAGCCGCTCATCTCGGGCATCACCACGTCGGTCAAGACGAGGTCGACGCGCGTCCGCGGCTCGGCGAGGACGCTGAGCGCCTCCTGGGCCGTGCCGCAGGCGACGACGCGGTAGCCGGCGCGGCGGAGGGCTCGCGTCGTCGTCTCGCGCACGAACTGGTTGTCGTCGACGACGAGCACGACCTCGTCGCCGTTCGCCGTCATCACCCGCGTCGCCCGCGACGAGGCGACCGCCTCTTCGCTCGCGCGGAGGAGCACGCGGAAGACGCTGCCGACGTTGGGAGTGCTCTCGACGAGGAGGTGACCGCCGGCCTGCTGCACGATGCCGTAGGAGGTCGCGAGGCCGAGCCCGGTGCCCTTCCCCACGGCCTTGGTGGTGAAGAACGGCTCGAAGATGCGGGCCATCGTGGCTTCGTCCATCCCGCGGCCGGTGTCTTCGACCGAGAGCTCGACCCACGAGCCGCCGCTCGCGTGGCCGCCGACGTGGGGGCGGACGTCGTCGTCGGTGACCGTGCGGACGCGGATGGCGAGCCGGCCGCCGTCCGGCATCGCGTCGCGGGCGTTGATCGCCAAGTTGACGAGGACCTGCTCGAGGCCGGAGGGGTCGACGGTGACGATGTGTGCTCCTGGCTCGACGAGGACGTCGAGGGTGACGTCGTGGCCGACGAGGTGCAGAAGGACGCGCGACAGCTTCTGGGTGAGCTCGACCGCGGCAGGCTTCGCCTCGCCGAGCCGCGAGAACGCGAGGAGCTGGCGGGTGAGCTCCGCCGCGTGGAGCGCGACGTCGCGGATCGCCTGCGCGTCCTTCTGGAGCTCGACGTCCGCCGCGAGCTCGCCGGCGAGGAGCTCGGCGAAGCTCAGGATCGCCGACAGGGCGTTGTTGAAGTCGTGCGCGATGCCGCCGGCGAGGCGGCCCATCCCTTCCATCTTCTGGGCGTGGACCAGCTGCCGCTCGAGCGCCTTCTGCTCGGTGATGTCCGTCGACACGCCGAGGATGGCCGCGACACCGCTCCCCGCGAACGAGAACGGGATCTTGACCGTGGACAAGACGCGCACCCTGCCAGCGGCGTCGGTCAGCATTTCCTCGGGGATCAACTTCGGGCGACCGCTGGCGAGGACCTCTTGGTCGGCGGCGCGGAACTGCTCCACCTCCTCCGCCGCGTCCACGAAGTCGGCGTCGGTCTTGCCCTCCAGCTCCGCCACCGTCGTGCCGAACGCGTCGGCGACGGCTCGGTTGACGAGCAAGAAGCGCCCGCCGGCGTCTTTGGCGAAGATGAAGTGCGGCACCATGTCGATGATCTGACGCAGGCGCGCGTCCTGCTCGCGCAGCGCCACGACCGCGGCGAGCTCTTCGCGCTGGCGCGCGACCTCGGCCTCGGCGTCGAGGCGCGCGGTGATGTCGCGCAGGACGAGCAGCGTCGCCCCTCCCCCTTCGGCGAAGGGTGTCGCGCAGATCTCGAGCGCGAGCCGCGCCCCGTCGCTCCGGCGCGCGAACGTCCCGACCACCCCGTCGACCGAGACGCCCTGGGTCACGATCTCGTCGACGTGCGCGCGGGCGTCCGTCTCGTCGAAGACCTCGAAGAGCGAGCGGCCGACGACGTCGGACGGCGCCTCGACTCCGCAGAGCGAGGCGGCCATGCGGTTCGCCTCGGCGATCCGCCCGTTCTCCCCGAGGACGACGACGGCGTCGGGCAACATCGACACGAGGCGACGGTAGCGCTCCTCGCTCGCGCGGCGCGCCTCTTCGGCGACCTTGCGCGCCGTCACGTCCTGGGCGAAGCCCGCCATGCGGTGGATGGCGCCGGCGGCGTCGCGGACGGGCATGGCCC
>JAEUKG010001015.1 GCA_016794325.1 Myxococcales bacterium
CGCTCGCGGCCTCTTCGGCGCCGTCCAGGGGCACCGGGGTGAGGCGCTCGCCGCGATCCGCTCGAGGTCGGGCGACGAGAAGGGGGCTCGTGGTCATGGCAGGCTCCTCACTGGGACACGCCAGACTGTAACAGTAGTTGGTGCAATCGTCAACCCGGCCGCGGCGGCGGGCGCCTCAGCCGCCCCCGGTCCCGTCGATGGGATCGTCGGCCAGGAAGGCCGCGAGGAGGTCGTCGTGCTCCGTCGAACGGGGAGGGGCGGTGCTCTCGCGCGCCGGCTCGCGCGAGTCTCCCGAGACGGGTGGGGGCGCGGTGGGCTTGGAGTGGGCGGCGGCGTCTTCGGGGGAGGGCGGAGGGGCGGTGGGGCGGGTGTGCTCGCTGTCGCCGTCGCCGTCGCCGGCCGGCGGCGGAGGGGGCGCTGTGGGCCGGTCGTGGACCGAAACCGGGGGCTCGTCGGCCACCGGCGGGGCCGGCGGCGCCGAGCTCTGCGGCAGCTCGTCGAGCGCGAAGAGGAGGTCGTCCACCGACGGCTCGTCGCTCGCGGCGGCCGGCGGAGCTTCGGCGGCGGGCGCGGGAGGCGCGGGCGGGGCTTCGGCGGTGGGCGGGGGAGGCGCGGGCGTCGCGGGACGCCGCGCGAACACCACCTCCTCGGTCCGCGCGGAGACGGGCGCGTCCTCCTCGTCGCGGGGGACGACGACCACGCGACGCGTCGATTGCTTGATCGGGTTGACGGGGGGCGCCGGCGGCGAGGGCGACGGCGCAGGCGCGAGGACGCCGCGCGGCGCCGACCGCTTGATCCCGCTCGAGTCCGCCGAGAGCGGCGGCGGCGGCGACGACGTCGCGGCGTTCGGCGGCGCGCGGAACCCCGCGCCCTGGGTGCGCGCGCGCGGCGCCGGAGTTTGACCGGACGGTGAGGTCGGGTCGGGGGCGTGCGCGCCCGGCGGCACCGACCGGCGCGGCGAGGTCGGGTCGGGGGCGTGCGCGCCCGGAGGCACCGACCGGCGCGGCGCGTCGACCGCGTTCGCCTTCGCCGGCGCCAGGGGGGCGACGATCGAGGTGAGCACCGCCACGAGATCGCGCTCCACGTCGTCGCTCGCGTGATCGGCGAAGAGCCGAACCGTCTCCGCGACGGAGGTGACGCCGGGCGGGCGCGCGACGCACACCTCGACGAACGCGCGCGCGAGGGCGACGACGCGCGCGACGCTCGACGCGGGGCGGTGACCACCGTAGACCGGGCCGAGGCGGTGCGCCCGCCGCATCGTCCACGCCTCGTAGAGGATGGCGGTGCGGAGCCGCGAGCTCGCGTGGAGCCGTCCCATCGCCGTCGACGCGACGACGGTCGCCGCGGGCACGTGGTCGAGCTCGTCGTCTTTGAGCGCGCGGCTCGGGTCCGCGCCTTGGATCGCGGCGCGCCCCGCGTCGTACATGAGCGAGGCCCCCGCGATCGCGACGAGGGCGGCGCGGTCGGCGCCGAGCGCGCGCGCGACCGCGACCGCGAGGACCGCGCTCGAGGTCGCGACGTGGGCGGGGTCGGTCGACTCGTTCGTCGCGGCGAGCGCGTCGAGGACGCGCGAGCTCGCCGCGTCTTGGCCGACGAGCGACTGCGCGGCGCGCTTGAGCCGCCGCGGGGGCTCGTAGCGGCCGACGCGGGCGCGGGCGAGGACCCCGCTCGCGGCGAGGACACACGCGGTGAACGCCTTCGCGGCCCGCGCCGCGGGATCGGGAGGGGTCACCGCGCTCACGGCGCGCCCGGCTTCTGCCGCGACACCGGCGGCTCCGGGGTGGTCGACGCGAGGCGCTTGGCGATCTCCGCGGCCGAGCGCTCGGCCGCGTCACGCACCGCCTGCGAGTTGCGCCAGCGCTTCTTCACCGCCTCCTCGCAGGTGGCGAGGGCCTCCTTGGTGCTCCCGCACTCGCCGAGGATCTCGGCCGCGAGCGCGCGGCTCTGCTCGAGCGACTCGGAGGGGATGAGCGGCGTCTGCGCGAGGAGCTCGCTCGACAGCTCCTCGGCGCGCCGTGGGCTCAGCTTCGCGAGCCCGCGGAGCCACGCGCGTCGATCGTCGAGGGGGCGATCGTGGAAGCTGGGCGCCTGGATCTGGGCCACGATCGCCGGCCCCGCCGCGAGGAGCCCGCGCTCGCTCACGGCGGCGAGCGCGCGGGTCCAGACGGCGGCGTCGGGGTCGTGGAGCAGCCGCTTCACCTCGCCGCGCACGTATTCGTCCCGCCCCGGCGGCATCGCCACGAGGGCCTCGAGGCGCACCGCGATCTCGCGGCTCTTCGCGGCGCGCTCGAGCGCGCCGAGCGCCGCCGGCGTGCCCAGGCTCGCGAGGACGTTCACCAGCACGACCCCGAGCTCGGCCCCGGCCGCCTCGAGCTCGGCGCCGAGCCGCGCCTCGTTGCCGGTGGCCCACGCCCGCACGTAGGCGTGCACCGCGTCGCGGAGCGGCCCCGGCGGGAGCGACGTCCACGAGCGGCAGGCGACGTCGAGGAGGCTGCCGTCTCCGACGAGCGAGAGCGCCTGCGACAAGCCCGAGACGACGGTCGCGTCGGGCGCGCCTTTGTCCGCCGCCCACGGGTCGTCGCCGCTCCGGGCCAGCGACTCGAGGAGGCGCTTCACCGCGGTGACGGGCACGACCATCCGCATCGCCTCGCGCTCGAGCGCGCTCGCGTCGGACGGCGCGCGCGCCGCGAGCGCGCGCGCGAAGGTCCCGAAGAAGGCGAACGAGCTCGCGGCGTCGCGCGCCGGGTCTTCGGCCCACTCGCGGATCGCGCCCTCGACGAGCTGCACCGCGGGGCCGCCCCGCGCCTTGAGGTAGCCTTCGGCGAGCGTGTCGACGAAGCGCGGGCCGAAGGCCTCCTCCCCGACGCCGAGCTGCGCGGCGAGCGCGGCGCGCTTGTCGGCGGGCAAGGTGATGGCGGCGGGGGGCTCGTTCGCGCGCCCCGCGAGCGATCGCGCGCGCGCCGAGATCGCGGCCACCTCCGGCAGCGCCTCGAGCGGCACGTCGTCGTCGATCGCGACGTAGGTGACGTGGGTGAAGTCGGCGTCCCACAGCTCGCTGGGCGCCTCGTCTTCGGCGCTCGCCGGGGTGGCGCCGCGGGTGAGGATCCGCAAGAGCTCGGCGAGCTCGTCTCGGGTGAGACCCGGCTCCACCCTCACGCGCCGCAGACCCTCGGCGAAGAGGCGAGGGCACACGTCGTCGAGCGGCGGCCGCGCGGGCGCCCACATCGGCGCGCCCGCGATCTCGAACGCGGTGGGGGTGACGTCCCACGCGATCCCGAGCGGGTGCTCCTCCAAAGCCGCGGTGAGCTTGGCGAACGCGTCGTCGAGTCCGCGCACCGCTTCGGGCGCGCGGAATCCCCCCTGGCGTGCCCCCTCCAGGCACGGCTCGAGCGACGCCCACACCGCGCCGAAGCGCTCGGCGAGCGCCGCGGTCGCGCCGACGTGCCCGTCGAACGGACCGCCGAGGTCGCCTGGGGGAAGCCCGCCAGCCATGACCTCGAATCGTCGCACGTACGGCGCCCATGGGGAAGCCGCGCGGGGCTCGTCGGCGCGCTGCTCCCCGCTGTTTCCGCGGTTCTTGCGCGAGACGAGGCCCCGCGGGTCGCGGGGTGGAGGGCAGCCGCGCGCGCCGGGCGCGACGACGCGCCCGGAGCCCGCGCCCGCGGGCGCTCAGGTCCTGGCTCAGGCTCCGGTACCGCTCAGGGCACCAGCGCGCGGAGGTACTGGTAGTGCTCTTCGCCGAGCTCTTGCTCGCTCACCGCGCCGGCGCCGAGGCCCGGGCGCACGTAGATCGCGTCCGCGCGCACGGAGGCGAAGTTGAGCATCGAGACGCCGTCGATGAGGTGCATCAGCGCGCCCCGCTTCCACATCTGGTTGTCGGGCATGCGGCAACGCTCGCAGACGAACGCGTCGCTCGGGCCGCCCTTCACCAGCAGCGCGAGGACGGTGACGAACATGTTCTCGCGGCCCGCGCGGTAGGGGCCGCGGCCGCCCGGACCACCGGCCGGCTCGAGCGCGTCGGCGACGGTGCCTTGGGTCCAGCCCTTCCACTCCTCCTCCGCCTCCTCGTGGTCCTCGATGTAGTCCCACACCCCCCGCTCGAAGCGCGAGGTCCACGGGCGGATCAGGTTGGCGAGGTGGCGGTAGTAGGCGTTCTTCCCGGCGAACCCCTGGCTCTGGGGCGCTTGAGCGATGTGCTTCTTGAGCTCGGTGTGCAGCGCCCCCGCCTCCGGCAGCGCGAGGAAGACCTGCAACGCAAAAAGTGTATGTTGCATGTTTCGATCAGCTCCCCGAGGTCCCGGAGGAGCGGCCCCACGAGCCGCTCCGCGTCGTGCCCACCGTGCGGCGCGAGGAGCCGGAGCCCGAGCTCACGATGCCGATGGTGCCGAACCCCGACGGGCGCGACTTGCTCATCCCGGTGCCGACTCCGCGGTAGTTGGTGGTGCGGGCCGACGGCGTGTAGCGAGACCGCAACATCGACCCGGTGAACGGGCGGTAGCTCCGCGTCGGCGTGCCCCAGCCGTGGTACGACCAGAAGTACCAGTGCGAGTAGCTGCGGCTGCCGTAGTAGTAGTGCGAGCCGTCGTACCCGTAGCCGTAGCTCGAGCCCGAGCCGCCCGCTCCGCCGTCGCTCGCGCGCGGAGCGCCGCCGTCGGAGGTCGGAGCCGCCGCGGGCTCGGTGGGATCGGGGCCGAAATCCTCGGGCTTGAGGAGGCGGAGCTCCAGACCGGCGCTCGAGTACGCGAGGAAGTCTTCGTTGAGGTCGTCGGCTTCGACGTACCCGTCTTCGCTCACGTAGAAGACCTGCTTCACGCCGAGCGCCTTGAGCTGCGCCGAGTCCGGCACCTTCGCGAGGTAGCGGTTGTCGAAGCGGTCGCTCTCGTCCGAATACGGGAGCATCCGACCGCGGTCGAGCACGAACGCGGGGGCGGCGCTCGCCGGTCGCTCGTCCTTGAGCTTCGCGAAGAGGCGCTGGTAATACGCGGCGGCCCCGAGCGTCTGGTGCGCGGGCACGACGCCCTGGGGGTGCGGCCAGCCGTCGAGGCCGAAGACCACGTCGAGCCGGTCGGCGAGCCCGGCCGCGAAGGCGACCGCGAGGGCGCCGGGCAGGTCGACGATGACGGCGCGCCCGGCCGGCGCCCCCTCGAACAGCGACGACATCGCGCGCCCTTGGAGGAACGCCACCTTCATCGCGGCGGTGTGCACCGGCTGGATGATCTCCTTGAGCGGCTTGAAGGGGTCGAGGTTCGCGGGCGTGGTCGGCGTCGCGCTCACCGACTGGAAGAGGGTCGGGACGTAGTACGGCCGGAGCGACGCCGACTTCGGGCCGAGATCGTCCACCAGGGTGTCGAGCGCCGCGCGATCGAACGGCTCGGTCGACGCGCCGTCGAACGTGAGCGTCTCGGTGCCGGCGCCGATGTTCCAGCCGAACTGCTTCTGGGCGAGGAGCGCCTCCTGCGTCGTCGTCTGGGTGTCGCTCGACGAGGAGCTGGTGAGCATCACGCAGCTCGCGCCCGCGCCCGCGATCAGGAGGCCGAGCGCCGTGAGGCCGATGAGCGCGGAGCGGCGGGCGACGGGGTCGGCGCCCGAGGCGACTTGCTCCTGCCACCACCGCGCGCCGATGATCTCGGGGCGTTGGACGTGCTCGACGCGCAAGAAGGGGAGCTTGGCGTTCACGCGGCACCTGCCTTCTCGAGCAGCGCGGGAACGCTGAGCGCGTGTTTGTCGGTCGGCCCTTCGGGTTGCACGCGCACGTAGGCCCCGGCCGCGCGCCCGCCCACCACGTAGACGCCGTAGTTGATCGAGCGGCCGTCGGTGAGCACCTCGTCGAACCGCTCCTGGGCGACGAAGCGCCCCGGCACCGCTCGGGCGAGCACCTCGCTCCACTCTGCGTCCGTCACGTATTTTCCGACGATCACCTCGTCACCCTCGGCTCCATAGTCGCTCTTGATCACCCAGGCGTCGCGCGCCGCGGCGAGCTCGCTCCGGTGGAGCGACTCGAGGCGGAGCGTCCGCGGCACGTAGAGGCGGACCGTCGCCTGCGCCTCGGGCGAGAGCTCGTCGATGTGCTCCCACATCAGCGCCATCGCGCGCTTGTTCTGGGTGAGCACCGCCCCGAAGGGGTTCACCACCACCACCTTCCGGCTCGCCTCCGCCTCCGCGAGGATCCGCAGCGGCCCCGCGAGCGGGAGGGGATCGTCGAAGGGGGCGTCGCCGACCCAGATCGGGACGCGCTCGCCCCACCAATCGGTCTTGTAGTGACGGAGCACCACGCTCACCCGCCGGTCGAACAGGTAGGCGCTCTTGTCCGGGCCTTGCTTCAGGTTGAAGGGGGAGCCGAGGACGACCGCGAACCCGCGCGCGGCGAGCCACTCCTGGTAGAGCCTCACGAGGGGGAGGTCCTCGGTGAGGTCGGTGGGGAACACGATCCCG
>JAEUKG010001082.1 GCA_016794325.1 Myxococcales bacterium
GACGCCGCGCTCGCCGAGGCGCGCCGCGACCGGCGACCGGTGTTCGTCGTGTTCTGCGCCGAGTGGTCGGCGGCGTGCGCGGAGCTCCGCCGCGTGGTGGTGCTGCCCGAGCTCGCGGGGGCGCTCGGGCGGGTCACGCGGGTGTGGGTCGACCTCAGCGACGACGACGATCCCGACGTGAAGGCGCTGCTCAAGCGCTTCTCGATCCTCGGCGTCCCCACGCTGATCGCGCTCGATCGCGACGGGCGAGAGGTGGGCCGCGAGTCATCGCTCGTCGGGCCGGACCGCCTCGCCGCGCTCATCGCCCGCACGCGGTGACGGGGGATCGGCGCCGAGGAGGATCGCCCTTACGCCGCGCGTGAGGTGCCGGACCAGCGTCTCCTCGTCGGGCGTGAGCTCGGGCATCGCCCGCGACAACATCACGACGCCGCGCCCGGCCGCGAAGGCGACGAAGACCCGCTGTCGCAGATCCGGCGGGGGCACCTCCAGCCTCCGACCGAGCGCCACCGTGACCGCGTCGATCGCCTCGGCGAAGGTGGGGTCGCCTTCGACCGACCATGAGACCGGCAGGCTCAGGTTCACCTTGCGGCGAAGGTCGGCGCCGGCGCCAGGCAGCTCGATCGCGACCCGACAGACGCGCTCGACGCTCTCGTCGAGCGACAGCCCCGGGGTGTCGAGCGCCTCACGGAGGCGTCGCAAGAAGTCTTGCCGCAGGCGCCGAGCGATCTCCGCGTAGATCGCATGTTTGGTCGGGAAGTAGCGGTACGCAGAGGCGACGCCGACCCCCGCGCGCGCGGCGATGGCGTTGATCGACGGATCGGGCCCGTCGATCTCCATCGCGGCGCGCACCAGCGCCTCCACGATCTGGGCGGAGTCGCGGCGATTCGGCGCCGGCTTCGGCGGGCGGCGGAGGGGATCACGCGCCATCGGGCGACGACGCTAGCAGCACGCGGCTCGGCCCCGCAACCGCGCCTGCCCGGCCGCGTCATCGCTTGAGCTGGATCGTGACCTCGGCCTTCGTGCCGTTGCGGTACGGTGCGCCGCTGACGACCGCCTGCACCGACGTGCCCTTCAGGTAGCTCTCGCAACCAGCGGTGCCCTCGAAGGTCATGGTGAGGCTCCGCTCGCCGATGGAGTTGAAGTTGAAGCCGGCCTTCTTCACCGTGCAGAGGCCCGGCAGTTGGGTGAACGCCACCGTCCCCTTGGTGAGGTCCGGCTCCGCGCCGGCAGGGACGTCCGGCGAGACGGTCACGACGTCCTTCCAGGTGAAGAGCGCCTGGTTCGTGGCCGCGGAGACGGTGGGGCTCCCGGTCAGCTTGCCGGTGACCGTCAGCGAGGTCGGGTTCGACGCGCTCGACGCGTCGGTGTTGCCGCCGGCGTCGGCTCCGCCGCCGACCGGGTTGTCGGCGCGGCACTTGTCGATCGCGCGCTCGTCGGAGGAGCACGGGAGCGCCTCGATGCACTTGAGGGCGTTGTCGGAGATCGCTTGCCCGCACAAGGAGCCGCAGAGGGTGCTTCCGTTGGGCTCACCGATGTTGCAGGCCTTCACACGAGCGGAGCAGCGGTCGTTGCAGCTCGCCTGGGGGACCGCGCTGGCGCCTCCGCCGCCGCCGGCCCCTCCGCCCGCGCCAGGGGCGGCTCCCGCCTCGGGATCGGCGGTGCAAGCGAAGGCGGTCAGGAGCAGGCTCGATCCGAGGAGCGAGAAGAAGAGGGGGCGGAGACCAAGCATGGGGACCTCGTGCAGGCGGGCGTTTGGGGCGCGATTCGACTCGAGCTTGCGCCTGGTCGCCGTCCCCCGCCACTCCGCCGCGCGCGGCGAAAAGCGCTGCAACGACGGTTACTTGTGCCGATGTAACCCGAATTGCTCCGCGGCGCCGCGCCGCCCCGGCCGCGTTCGCGCCGGAGCCGACCCCCGCGCCAGACCCTCGCTCCGCTCCGAGATCACCGAGGGTCAACGCCGCGACCTCCCGCCACGCGGACCCTCCGCGACCGCGCCGCCGCGTTGGCCCGGCCTCCGCCCGACGCGTTCGGTCCGCGCCGCGCGTGGGAGAGGCGGTGGGGTCGCCGCGACGGCGGCCGCGGTGGAGAGGCGGCTCCCGCTTGGGGGGTGTCGGGGGGAGAGGTGCTCTCCCCCCGACCGCGCTCAGCTGCAGCCCATCGAGTTTCCGCAGTTGAGGCACTTGTAGCAAGCGCCGTTGCGGACGGTGATGTGGCCGCACACGTCGCAGACGGGGGCGTCGCCCATCATCGCGTCGAGGTGCGCGTCGAGCGGCGAGCCGCCCTCCTTCGCGTGGGCGTGACCGTGGTCGTCGCCCGGCGCGTGGACGGCGTCCCCGTGGGCGCGCTGCTCGAGCGACTCGCTCATCATCGCGCTCCGCGAGAGCGCCTCTTGCGTGTACGAGAGCGACGCCGGCGCGTCACCCAGCGACAGCCCGTGGCCGGGCCGCTCGCTCGGGCGATCGGGCGCGCCGAGGAAGCCGACGTGCGGGATCTCGTCGCCCTCGGGCTTGACGTGCGCGAGGTCGTACCGGTGGAGGTACTCCACGCCGAGGAGCCGGAAGATGTAGTCGACGATCGACTTCGAGAACTTCACGTACGGGTGACCCTCGACGACGCCCTGGGGCTCGAAGCGCGTGAACGTGAACTGGTCGACGTAGGTGGAGAGCGGCACGCCGTATTGGAGGCCGATCGAGACGCTCATCGCGAAGCAGTTCATCAGCGAGCGGAAGGCGGCGCCCTCCTTGTGCATGTCGATGAAGATCTCGCCGAGCGTGCCGTCCTCGAACTGGCCGGTGCGGAGGAAGATCTTGTGGCCGCCGACGCGCGCCTCCTGGGTGAACCCGACGCGCTTCTTGGGC
>JAEUKG010001085.1 GCA_016794325.1 Myxococcales bacterium
CGCTCCACGAACCTCCGCACCGCGCGGCGGACCTCCTCGACCTCGGACGGGCCGAGCGAGGCGAGCGGCATCGCCTCCGCGGCGCGCTCGCGCTGCCGCTGGGCCTCCGCCGACGTGCGGCGCTCGAGGACGTCCCGCACGTGGCGTCGCACCTCCTCGCCCGAGGCCTCGAGCTCCCGCTTCAGCGCGGCGAGGAGCTGGTCGGCGCGCGCCTCCCCGAACGCGTCGACGAGGCGCGGGCGCAAGAGCGAGAGCTCGGCGTGGGCGCGGGCGAGCCCGAGCCGCTGCGTGATCTTGTGGGTGGAGAAGCCGATCTGCGCGGGGTCGTCGAGGCCCGCCAGATCCTGGGCGACGGGCGGGAGCGAAAGCAACCGGTCGAGGTCGGCGCCGCGGTCGAGGAGCACGCCGAGCGGCGCGAAGTCGCGACCGCGGCCGACCACCTCGAGCACCGCGCGCAGCTCGTCGAGCTCGGCGGCCGAGAAGCCGCGCGCGCCGAGGCGCTCCCAGAGGGACCGGTGGTCGCGCGGGCCCAGGAAGAACCGACGGAACTCGGCCTCGAAGCGCGGGAGCCTGGACGGGCCCTTCACCACGATCGCGCCGAGCGCGGCCATCCACCGGTCGGGGTCGTCGACGCCGACGAGCTCGGTCGCGATCGCCGCGTCGATGGCCTGCGAGGTCGCGATCGTGAACCCCGCGCGCCGCAGCGCCCAGAGGAGCTCGTCGAGCACCGCGACGAGGCCGCGCGGCGCGCTCACGGGGACGGCGGGGGCGGCGGCGGCGCGCTCGAGCCCGACGCGCTGCTCACGGGGTTCGCCGGCTCCGCGATGAGCTGCTGCACGAGCTGCTCGACCTTGGCGTCTTCGCTGGGGTCGTAGCCCATGACGACGTGGCGCACGACGCCGCGCTTGTCGATCACGAACATCGTCGGCAGCGCGGAGATCCCGTAGGCGCTGCTCGTCTGCGCCTTGTCGTCGACGACCACGCCGTATTTCATGCCCAGCCGCGCGCCAGCGAGCGCCGCCTGCTCGGGCTCGTCGGTCGTGATGCCCACCACCGTCAGGCCCTGGCCGCGGTAGCGCGCGTCGAGCTGCGACAGCTTGGGCACGGCGTAGCGGCACGGCCCGCACCAGCTCGCCCAGAAGTCGACGAGGACGACGCGACCGCGCAGCGACGCGAGCGAGGCCGGCGCGCCGGTGAGGGGCGTGACGCCCACCCACGCGGGGGCGAAGGTGCCGACGTGATCCATCTTGAGGATCTCGTCGGTCGACGGGCGCGCGCCGAGCTCGACGCGCGCCGGGACCTCGCGATCGCCCCGTCGCACGACGACGGGCACCACGTCCCCGACCGCGTGACCGGACACGATGCGCGTGACCTGGGACGCGTTCGTGACCGACGAGCCGTCGATCTTGAGGATCCGGTCTCCCGGCTGAAGCCCGGCGCGGTGCGCGGGAGACGTCCGCACCACGTGCTTGAGGAGCACGCCGTCGAGGGAGGAGCCCGTGTCCATCGTCACGCCGAGCCAGCCTCCGCGTGGCCGCGCGTCGGGGGCTCGGGGCGCGTCCGCCCACGCGGGGGCGCCGCCGAGGGCGCCGAGCCCGACGGCAGCAACGAGGAGGCAGAGGGGACCGACGACGCGGCGACTCACCCTCTCGAGCGTACCAGCGGCACGCCACAAATCCGACGAAGACCGCCACGAAGGGCGACAGGCGCCAGGTTTCCCTCCAGCCCGATTCGTGGCTGACGAAACCGGCGGGGCGCCCAGCCCGGTGAAATTCGTTGGCCAGCCAACGAATTTGGAGGCCGGTGCCCCCAGGACGACTCCTTGGCCAGCCGACGACTCAGCCCTCGAGATTCGTTGGCCAGCCAACGACTTTCGCCGGGCGAGCTCATTGGCGCGGCGAACCGGCCGTTCGGACCTACAAAAGCAACGTGGCGCGCCCAGCGGAAGGGAGGCGCGCCACGGAAAGAGCAGGGTTGCTTTGGACTAGGTCAGGGAAGGGAAGATACGAAGCGAGCTCGTCGAACCGGCGAGCAAAAAGAGAAGAACGGAAGAGAAGCCAGACAAGGTCGCCGCCACGAACAGCCCGATCCGCGGCAGCGGCAAGTTACGGTGGGCTTAGATAGCACGAGCCGTGCCATTCTGGCGGGGGCCCTTTATTCCCGCAGGAACGCGTTTTCCAGCGCCGTCGGTTGTGCCGCAGCGGAAGACATTCCAGTCGCGGTGCCCGCCCGAGCTTGCAACCATTTCATACCTGGCACGGTTTTCTCGCGAGCCTACAGGGCCCTACATACCGCGACTGGGGCGTTGACACGACGATTGGGGTGAGTATGGTGCCGGTCCCACGCGCGTCGCATCTAGCGCGCGGAGAGCGCCCATAGCTCAGCTGGATAGAGCACTGGCCTACGAAGCCAGGTGTCGGAAGTTCGAATCTTCCTGGGCGCGCTTTCTGGACCGAGACTCGTCGGGGTCGACCATGAAGAGCGACGAGGAGTGGATGGCGATCTCGCTCGAGGAGGCGAGCCGCGCGTCCTCGATCGGCGAGGTCCCGGTCGGCTGCGTCCTCGTCGGGCCGAACGACGAAGAGGTCGCGCGCGGCCACAACCTCCGCGAGAGCGCGCTCGACCCCACCGCCCACGCGGAGATGATCGCGATCCGCGCCGCGGCGGCGAAGCTCGCGCGCTGGCGCCTCGACGACCTCACCGCGTACGTGACCCTCGAGCCGTGCGCGATGTGCGCAGGAGCCCTCGTCCTCGCGCGCGTGCGGCGCGTGGTCTACGGGTGCGACGATCCCAAGGCCGGCGCGTGCGGCTCCGTGTTCTCGGTCGGCTTGGACGAGAAGCTGAACCACCGCTTCGAGCTCACGAAGAACGTCCGCGGCGACGAGTGCAGCGCCGCGCTCAAGGCCTTCTTCGCGGGCCTCCGCGCCCAAGGCAAGCGCGGCTGAGCGCGGCCGCGTCCACGAGGGCGGCCCGCGGCCCCGGCGCACGCGTGGCCCGCGGCTCGACGAGGAGTCCTCAGTCCACGGGCTCCCAGCCGGCCTCGTCTCCGTCGCCGTAGCGCGCGGTGACGGCGGGCCGAGGCGCGGGCCGGGGGTTGCCTGGCTTGTAGAACACGATCGTCTGCTTGCGCCCGTCCTCGAGCTCGCGTGGGCTGATCCGGTGCGTCTTCTCGGCGATGCCGAGCAGCGTGTGGAGGTGCGACATCCAGGCGTCGGGCACCTGCCCGCGATCGTAGATGTGGTGGAAGCGGATCGGCGACGGCAAGAGCGTCGAGAGGAACATGCACTCGGCGAGATCGAGCTCCTCCGGCTTGCGGCCGAAGTAGTGATCGGCGGCGCGCGTGATGCCGTACACGTTCGGCCCGAACTCGATGACGTTCAGGTAGAGCTCCATGAGCTCCTCCTTGCTGAACACCTGCTCGATGTAGTCGGTGAGGACGAGCTCCTCGAGCTTCCGTGCCAAGGTCTTGTCGCGGAACAAGAACAGGTTCTTGGCGAGCTGCATCGAGATGGTGCTCGCGCCGCGGACGAAGCGCCCCGCCTTGAGGTTCGCGACGAGCGAGTTGCGGAAGGCCGGATGGTTGAAGCCGTGGTGTTTGTAGAAGCCGCCGTCCTCGGTCGTCATCACCGCCACCTGCATGTAGGGGCTGATGCGATCGAGATCGGTCCAGTTGCCCGACCCCGGGCCCGTGCTCTCGTCGTGCTGCGTCCCGTCGGGCGCGTAGACGCGGTGCCGGAAGGGCCGGCGGAAGCGCTCGCGAGCGAGGTCGGGCGGGACCTCGGTGAGGCGGCACGACGAGTCGAACCGGTAGTCGAGGACGAGATCGTCGATGCGCCGGGTGTCGAACGCGAGCCGCCCGTGCCCGCCGAACGTGCCCGCGACCCGCGCGCCCTTGATGGTCGGCACGAGCGCGTGGGGCATGCTGTCGACGATGCCTTGGCAGCTCGCCGGGTACGCGTCCGCGGTGAGCGACACCGCGAGGTGATCGGGCTCCTGCACCACCGTGCCGTGGGCCGCGGCGCGCAGCTGGCCGATCTCGAGGTCGGCGTGGTCGAGCCGCAACGTCCCCGACGCGGCGAGGAGCCCGCGCGCGCCGACGTCGAGATCGAGCCCGCGGATGGTCTCGGTGGCCACGCGCGGCTGGGTGATCGTCAAGCCTCGCGTCTTGAGCTGGGCGTCGAACGTGACCGACTCTCCGCCTTCGGCGAGCACGATCTGCCCGCGACCGGCGAGGGTGGCGCGGCCGACGTCCGTGAGGCCGAGCATTCCCTCGGTGACGCCGATCTGCGCGAGCGTCACCGGCCCTCCCGAGAGCTCGAGGCGGAGATCGCCCTTGCCGACGGGGAGGTCGGCCGTCACCGCGAGCTGGGTGCCCTGCGCGTCCTTCTCGGTCGAGAACGACACGTGGACGCGATCCGGGCGGCGGACGACGGCGAGCGGCCCCGGGCCGAGCGTGACCGTGTCGCCGCCCGCCTTCACCGCGACGCGCATCGCCTTGATGTCGACCGTCGCGCCCTCGGGCAGCCGCTTGCCGAGCGCCTTCTCCACCACCGACAGCCGCGCCGCTTGCCCGCGCAGGTCGGGCATCGGGAGGGTGAACGGCCGCTCGATCGGCCCTTCGACGCGAAGTCCCGCCGCCTTCACGTTCTTGCCGCTGCGCTTGCCCGCGGCCGCGAGCGGCAGCGGAGGTGGCGTCGGGTCTCTCGCCTCGTCGCGCACCGGTCGCGCCGTCGCGAGCTCGGGCTTCTTGGTCTCGGCGCTGACGGTGACCGCCGCCGCCCGGAGGCTCCGCAGGGCGAGCTCCGCGTCGGCGTCGACGGTGAGGCCCGCGACCTCGACCGCGCCGCCTTGGAACGTGGCCTTGCCGGCTTCGACGGCGACGCGGTAGCCGTCGTCGCCGCGCACGAGCCCGACCCCCGCGGCCTCCACGCCGAGCCCGCCTTCCGCGCGCCACACGACGGCGAGGCCCTCGGCGCGGAGCTCGGCGCGCCCCGGCGCGGACTTCGCCTCGCCGCCGCCGCCACCTTGCGAGCGCCACGCCTTCAAGCGCTCGGTCAAGACGTCGAGCTCCCCTTCGAGCGTGAGCTTGCCCCCTCGCGCGACGACCTCGCGCGGCTTGAACGCCGCCGACAGCTCCACCCGGACCTCGGGGATCTCCGCGCGCACGCCCTCCACGCCGC
>JAEUKG010001095.1 GCA_016794325.1 Myxococcales bacterium
CGCCAGCGAGCGTGGCTCACGCCCCCGCGACGGCGCCCGCGACGCCGGGCACGTGCGCCGCGAGCTGCAACCACTACCTCACCTGCAAGGGGATCATGGACCCTGCGGCGGGTCCGTTCTGCCTCACCCAGTGCGAGAAGCTGAACAAGACGCGCGACGAGCTCACGCAGTACGAGGCCATGCCGTGCCCGCAGGCGGTCGCGGTCGTCGACGGCACGCCGGTCAAGCCGGCGGCGCCGGCGGCGACCAACGCCGGCGCGCCGGGAGCGCGGCCCGGCGCGTGCCCGCCGCCCACCGGTCCGCAGCGGTCGCCGGAGGAGGAGAAGATCTTCCAGGCGACGACCAACGCGACGTTCTGCGGCTGGACCTACAACAAGAACACCGGGATGTCGCGCGAGTCGCGGGTGAAGTTCTTCCCGGACGGCAGCATGGTCCACCAGTTTCGCACCGAGCGCAGCGGCAACACGACCGACGGCTGGGGGAACGTGACCGGGAGCTTCGCGTCCTCGAACGCGAGCGGAGACAAGTACTGTTGGAAGCTCGCCTACGGCTACCTGCTCTACTCGTCCGACGGCGCGAGCTACGCGAACTTCGTGAACAAGGTCGAGAACAACGGGTACGGCGTCATCTTCTTCCACACTCGCCTCGGCGAGCTGAAGGCCTGCCAATGACGGCCGGCCGCTGCCACCCCCGTCCGTAGGACCGGCATCGACGCGCGAAGCCTCGCCGCATCCCGACTCAGAAGCGATCGAAGCAGTAGAGGTGCTTCGCGAGCGTGCAGTCCACGGCCGCGTAGTTCGTCCACGTCGAGTCGGTCGAGGTCGCGCGCCCGATGTCCCCCTGCACGCCCGCCCCGCTCCAGTCGGCGCAGGTGGCTCCGCTCGTCTTGCCGTTCCCTTCCGTGCCCGTCCATGACGCGCCTTGGAGGCCGCCGGTCTGGATCGCCTCGCCGTTCTCGTCGAGGTTGACGGTGACGCGGATGTTGCCCGAGAGGAGCTCGGGCACGCTGTCGGCGATCGTCGCGCCGTCCACGCGACGGAAGCGCCCGGCCGCGGGGAGCCGCGTCGTCATCCCGGGCGAGTTGGCGTTGCCGGTGGAGATCCACGCCGCGAACCGCGCCGCGCGCGCCTGGATCGCGGCGCTCCTGCTCGCCGCCGCGAGCGCCTGGCACTTCGCGTCGGCGCCCGCGATCCCGCCGACGGCGACGCCCGCGTACGTCTTGCTGCTGACGAACACGACGTGGCAGTCGCTCCCGCACACGCCCTCGAGCGGCGAGGCGTCCGGCGCCGCGCGCTCGTCGCCGGCGGCGTCGGCCACGTCCGCGTCCTTCGCGGTGCCCGCGTCCGCGTCCGGGGTCGGCGCCTGGGCGTCGACCGTCGCGCCGGCGTCGCCTGGCTCCACCGTATACCGCGCCGCGCACGAGGCGATCGCCACCACCGCGGGGACGACGACGATCGCGCGCGCGCGGAGCATCGCCCGATGATGACACACCCGCGCGCCGGACGCGCACCGCCGCTGCGGGCGACGGCCCTCGATCGACCGAACGATCGGGGGCCCGGCGATCCGTGGGAGGGCGCCCTACATCCTCGAAAAAGCGCAGAAGAAGCGCGGTGTTGCATCCGTGTCACAGGGTACGAGGGTTGCTCTCTCGGCCCTACCCGGATGCAGGTCGTCGGCGCCTACTCGACCGTCCTCGTCACGCTCGGCCTCGTGGTCGCGCGGCCGCGCATCGGCGCGCGCCTGCGGGTGAGCCCGGCGATGGCGGCGCTCTCGGGGGTGCTCGTGCTCGGCGCCCTCGGCGCCGTGCGCCTCGGCGACGTGACCGACGCCGCGTCGACGCTCTGGCGCCCGCTCGTCGGCGTCGCGGCGATCATGGTGATGGCCGCGTCCGCCCGCGCGCTCGGGCTGCTCGACGCGATCGCCGCGCGGGTGATGGGCGCGGCCGACGTCCCGGCCCCGCGGCTCTTCGCGCGCGTGTTCTTCGGCAGCGCGGCCGCGGCCGCGATCCTCAACAACGACGCCGCGATCCTGCTCCTCACCCCGCTCGTCGTGTCGGTGGTGAAGCGGCGCTACCCGTCGCTCGTGCCCCAGTTCGCGTTCGCGGTGCTCATGGCCGCGGGGGTGGCGCCCACGTTGGTGTCGAACCCGATGAACCTCGTCGTCGCGACGTACGCCGGGCTCGGCTTCAACGCCTACGCGGCGCGCATGGCGCCGGTGTCGGTGGTGGGCGCGCTCGTCACGTTCGGCGTGCTCCGCGCGCTCTTCCACCGCGCCCTCACGGGCGCACCTCCCGCGGTCGTCGTCGAGGCGCCGGCGCCCGCGCTCACCGCCGCGCGCAAGGTCGCCTTCGCGGTGCTCTTCGGCGTCGTCGCGCTCTATCCCGTCGCGTCGTACGCGGGCGCGCCCGTGTGGGGCGTCGCCGCCGGCGGGGCGCTCGTCCTCGCGGCGCTCGCCTCGCGCGTGACCGGTGAGTCTTCGCTCGCCACGCTGCGGCGCGAGGTGCACTGGGACGTCCTCGTGTTCCTCCTCGCCGTCTTCGTGCTGGCGGTGGGTCTGAAGAACGTGGGCTTCGTCGACCACCTCGCGAGCGCGTACGCGGGCGGCGGGATCGCCCGGGTGGGCGCGCTCTCGGCGCTCGGATCGGCGACCATCAACAACCACCCGATGGGCCTCCTCGCGATGATGGCCCTGCCTCGCGCGGACCACGGGCGCCTCCTCGCGGCCCTCGTCGGCGGCGACCTCGGGCCTCGCCTCCTGCCGATCGGATCGCTGGCCGGGCTCATGTGGATGGAGCTCCTGCGGCGCCACGGCGTGACGGTGCGCGTCGGCGCCTTCGTCGCCGTCGGCGCGGCGGTGACGGTCCCCACGCTCGTCGCGTGCCTCGCCGTCCTCCACGCGCTCCTCTGAGCCGGCCGGCCCCGTCGGTGTCTCCCGCGGGCGACATGGCGGAGCTCTCGAGACGCGAATTCTCCAGTGGATCCGCATTGCTGCGGTGAATCGGGTCGAGGGCACGCCGTCCAAAGAGCATCGGTGGTGATGCCACCGGACGGCCGAGAGCGAGAGCCCGCCGCTCGACCACTCCGACCAGACCGCGCGACGTCACGTCGTCGTCGGGCCGAACTGTGACGCGCCCGAGGCGAAACGCGCTCGGGTGTTCGAGGAGAACATTGCCATGAAGAAGACGACGCTCCCCACGATCGCGCTCCTGTCGTTCGTGACCTCCGCGTGCACCCTGAGCCCGACGTCGGCCATCCCGAACGAGGTGTCGCCAGAAGACTCGGGCAAGATCACCAACCTCGACGAGCGGCGCGTGGTGTCCGACCTCACCGACTCGGAGCGGTCCACGTATTGCGACAATCAGCGCGCGTACATGGCGCGCAAGGTCGGCAAGGCCGAGATGCACCGGGTCCTGTGCGAGAGGCTCGGCGCCCTCTCGGTGCCGGTCCCCGCGCCCAAGGTCGACGCCGAGATCCAGTCCAAGTGCCGCGCCGGCGCCGACAAGTGCATGTCCGAGACGACGGGCTACGACACCACGTGCTCCTTCAGCGCCGCGGACAAGCTCCGTCAGTGCTCGGCGACGATCGCAGAGTACAACGGGTGCTACGAGGAGAAGGTCGCAGCGCACAAACGCTGGGCCGAGCAGGGGTACTGCTCGACGCTGCGGGCCCTCAAGCCCGGCGAGACGTACCAGCTGCCGCCCCTCCCGCCCTCCTGCGAGGCCATCCGCTCGAAGTGCCCGAACGCGGCCGAGGTGGACTGAAGAGGTGACCGAAATTCGATTTCGTTGACCTCTTCAGGCGCGACGGAGTCGCGCACGGGTGGGGTGGGAACCCTGGAAAACCACGCTTTTCCAGGGCGGGGAGGCGCGAGCCTCCCCGAGATGAACAGGCAAGAG
>JAEUKG010001126.1 GCA_016794325.1 Myxococcales bacterium
GCGGCGTGCGCTGGCGTCGACGACCCGCTCGACGACGACGGCGCCGCCGAGGACGCCGACGACGGCGAGGACACCGGAGAGACCAGCGAGGCGCTCGGCGGCCAGTGCGCCGAGCCCAACAACGCCGGGCCCTGCGCCGGCACCGCCCTCGACCGCGCGGTGAAGTGCGCGAAGGCCAAGGGCGCCCGCGTGCTCAGCTACTACCGGAGCCCGAAGGCGCAGGAGTGCGTCCGGCGCCAGAACCACTGCTCCAACCGCTGCACCGGGCAAGCGGGCTGCGTCCGGCCGACCGCCAACTGCACGACGTCGGGCCACACGCGGTGCACCGCGGTGGACCTCGTCGCCGACGGCGCGCCGCTGTCACGCGCCCAGCTCCGCGCGTGCGGCCTCGCCAAGACCACCGCGCCGCACGCGAACCACTACGATCTGGTGCGCTGAGGCGCGCCCCCGTCAGGCGCGGGGGCCGATCGTCACCGCGATCCCCTCCTTGGGGCGCAGGGTGACGGCGGGATCGAGGACGAGCCTGTGCCCGGGCGCGCGCGTGAGCCGGTGCTCGCGCGCCACCATCGACAGGATGATGAGCGCCTCGGTCATCGCGAAGTTGTTGCCGATGCACGTGCGCGGGCCGCCGCCGAACGGCAAATACGCGTATTTCGACCGGCCCTCCGAGCGCTCCGGCAAGAACCGCTCGGGGTCGAAGCCCTCGGGGTTGTCCCAGAGCTTGGGGTTGCGGTGCAGGGCGTACGGCGAGATGCCGACGATGGCGTCCTTCGGGAGCGCGTACCCGAGCACGACGTCGTCCGCGAGCGCTTGCCGCTCGAAGGTCCACACCGGCGGGTAGAGGCGCATCGTCTCCTCGAGCACGAGGCGCGCGATCTTCAGCTTCGGCATGTCCTCGAAGGTCGGCTCGCGGTCGCCGAGCACCGCGCGCGCCTCTTCGGCCACGCGTCGATCCCACTCGGGGTGGAGCGACAGCATGTGGAAGGTGAACGCCAGGAGGTTCGCCGTCGTCTCGTGGCCGGCGAGCACGAGGGTGAGCACCTCGTCGCGGAGCTGCTTGTCGTCCATGCGCTCGTTGCCGGTCTCGTCGGTCGCGGCCATGAGCATGCCGAGCAGGTCGTCGCCGAGCTCCCCCGAGCGCTTTCGCTCGGCGATGATCCGGTACACGAGATCGTCGAGCGTCTTCTGGGCCCGGCGGAACTCGAGGTTCGCGGGGGTGGGCACCCACGGCGGGATCCGCACGAGCGACTCCGCGTAGTCGTTGGTCCAGTGGAGGCCGACGGTGAGCGCCTCGCCGATCGCGCTCGAGTCGCCGTCGACGTCGGTGGAGAACAGGGTGCGCCCGACGATGGCGAAGGTGAGGCGCATCATCTCCGCGTGGGCGCACGCGCGCTCCGTGCCCTCGGCGCGCCAGCGGTCGAGCATGCGCCGGGTCTCGCTCGCCATCGACCGCGCGAGGCCGGCGAGGCGCTCGCGGTGGAAGGCCGGCTGGGCGAGCCGGCGCTGGCGCTTCCAGAAGTCGCCCTCGCTCGTGAGCAGGCCCTGCCCGAAGAGGATCCGCAGCCCCTGGTAGTTCCGGCTCTTGACGTAGTTCTTCGCGTTGTCGGTGAGCACGTGCTTGATGGCGGCAGGATCGCTCAGCACGAAATACTTGAAGGGCCCGAAGCGGAAGAACATCACGTCGCCGTGATCGAGCATCCCGCTCATCATCGTGCCGATGGGATCGCGCCAGGCGCCGAAGACCTGCCCGAAGAACGGGGGACCCCACGACGGCGTCGGCGCCGTGCGCGTCGCGCTCAGCCCGTCGCTCGCGCGCGCCGCGAGCGCCCGCGTCCCAGCCACCACCTCGCTCGTGCTCATGCACCCTCCACGCGCCACGCCGGCCGAAGGTCCGGCGGCCCCGAAAAAACGCGTTCGCGAAACCGCGCGCCGCGCCCTAGAATGAACCTGAGGAGTCCCTCACGTTCGGATGAAGGTGAGGTATCCCTCACGTTTTGTCAACACGCGGGGCGCCGCTTTGTTCCTGTTGCCCACGCCCGCCGCGCGGGGTGGGTTCGAGAGCCACGAGGTATGACTTGACCGGACCCTTGGAGCGCAGCATCCCCGCCCAGGCGCGCAGCCGCGAGCGGCTCGAGCGCATCCTCGACGCCGCGGCCCGCGTCTTCGACGAGGTCGGCTACGAGGCCGCGACGACGGAGGCGATCGCCGAGGCCGCCGAGACCTCGATCGGGTCGGTGTACCGCTTCTTCCCGAACAAGAAGGCGCTCTTCGCCGCGCTCTACACCCGCTACCTCGAGAAGGTCCGCGCGCTCTTCGACGTCGTCGCCGCCGACACCGACGACTCGGTGCCGTGGGAGCAGGTCGTCGGCGCGATGATCGACGGCTTCGCGGCCTTCCACGAGTCGGAGCCGGGGTTCCGGGCGGTGTGGCTCAGCCTCGCCTTGACGGATCAGATGATCGTGGAGGGGGAGGCCTTGAACCGTCAGCTCGCGGAGCGGCTGGAGCCCCTGTTCGCGCGCCGGTTTCCGCACCTCCGCCCCGCCGATCGGCGGGTGGTGGCGACGGTGGCGGTGGAGGCGGTGAGCGCGATGCTCATCTTCGCGGCGCGCCGCGGCCCCCCCCTCGGCCCGGCCGTCCTCGCCCAGGCCAAGAACCTGATCATCCGCTACCTGGCACCCTACGCGACCACCTCCAGCGGGAGCGCCGCCGGGGCCGGGAAGGGGGCTCGCGCGCGCCGCCGATCGGGTAAGATATCCGTGCGATGAAGTCCACCGATCGGCCCAAGCCGCTCGACCGCAGCTACGAGGGGGTGTCCTTGACCGCCGAGGAGGGCTTCGTCCTCTCCCGCATCGACGGTCGGCTCACGATGAAGGACCTCGTCGACCTCACCGGAATCGAAGAGCGCCGCGTCGACGCGATCGTCGCGCGCCTCGCCCAGAAGGGCATGGTCGCGGTGCCGGCGCTCGCGCCGCCGCCGGTCGATCTCATGCCGCTCTCCGACGAGGAGAAGGAGACGCTGCCGGTGCTCGAGGAGGTCGTCGACGACGAGCCCGTCGACGATCTGCGGGCGGCGCTCGCGTTCGCGCGCCTGCCGTCGGACGCGCCCCTCGCGACGGGCAGCGCGACGGACAGCGCGACCGGCGGCGCGACCGACGAGGGCGCGCCCGCCGAGCTCTCGTACGAGAAGGCCGCCTACGAGCGCGAGAAGCGCGAGAGCGAGATCCCGCCCGACCCCACCGAGGAGCAGCTCCCCGAGCTCGAGGAGGTCGGTGACGAAGAGGGCGCGGAGGCCGCGGCGGCCGCGGCCGCGGCCGAGGTGGACGAGCCCACTGGCGAGGCCGACGAGCAGAAGGCGTTCGCCGAGCCGCAGACGTACCGGCAGCTCTACGAGGGGAAATACCGCCACCTCGAGCCGGGCGCGCGCGCCAACTACGCGCTCACCGCGGTGGGCGCCGACATCTACGCCCTGTGCTTCGATCCCGACCCGAAGATCATCCAGGCGCTCCTGCAGAACCACCGCATCGGCCTCGCCCACGCGCGCTTCATCGCGACGTGGCACTCCACCGCGCAGGGGCTCGAGCTCGTCGCCACGCGCCACGAGTTCTTCAAGGACGGCGGCGTGCAGCGCCGGCTCCTCCGCAACACGCACCTGTCGGAGTCGATGCTCAAGCGGGTGATCCAGCCGAAGCGGCTCGGCGAGATCTTCAAGGCGTCGATGGACAAGGACATCCCCCAGCTCACCCGCACGCGCTCGCGCGGCGTCTTGCGTCAGAAGTTCACGGGGATGTCCCAGCCCGAGGAGCGCGTCGAGCTCATCGTGCAGACCGAGGGGCGCTGCCTGCCGTTGCTCGTCGGCTGCACCTTCGACGGGCGCACGACGCAGATGCTCTGCGCGCGCCAGTACAACTCGATGATCTTCGTGCAGAACCTCGCGAAGTTCCCGGCGTGCCCCCCGACGCTGCTCGCCCACCTCATCAAGCAGCCGTCGGTGAGGCGCAACCAGGCGATGAAGCGGCTGCTCCTCCAGCACAAGAACATGCCGTCCGAGGCCAAGAAGTACGCCTGACGAACGCGCAACGCGTGCGCCCCGCTTTCTCGCGCTCGGGGCCGCCGCCCGCGGGAATTGTTGCCGGAGGGGGCCGTTTCCCGGCATCCTTGGCCGAAATGAACCACCCGACTCTCCGCCGTGTCGGCGCCCTCGCGCTGATGTTCGTCGCGTCGAGCTCGCTCCTCGGAGCTCAGTGCCTCAAGAAGAAGACGGGCGCCGACGCCGACGCCGGCGCGGTCGCTTCGGCCTCGGCGACCGCGGAGCCCTCCGCGACCGCGGCCCCCTCCGCCGACCCCACCGCCACCGCCGGCGGCGAGGACGCCCAGGCCACCGCGCAGACCGGCACCGACGACGCCGGCGCGAGCTCCTCGGGCGGAGGTAGCTCGACCGGGATGGTCACGCTCGACGCCGCGAACGCCAACAAGATCGGGCGCTACAAGGACGAGAGCAAGATCGAGAGCGAGACCGCGAAGCTCCTGCAGGGCGGCATCGTGAGGTCGTTCCCCTCGACCGGCGAGTTCGTGACGTTCTTGGGGACGGGGGCCGAGGTCACGAAGGTCGCGAGCCGGCAGGACGCGTTCCTCGTCACGTTCGCGAACCCCAAGAAGCCCTCCGAGAAGCTCGCGGGGTGGGTCGACGGCACCGCGTTCAAGGCGCTGCCCGACGCCGGGCCGCCGAAGACGGTGTCGTGCAAGCTCGACAAGGACTGCAAGTCCCCGGGCCAGGTGTGCGTGCTCACCGGCCTCGGGCGATCGATCGAGACCTGCGTCACCCCGTGCCGCACCACGCCGCCGGCGTGCGGACCGACCCAGGAGTGCTCGGGGGAGTCGTCTCGCCCGGGCAGCGGCGAGTTCGTCGCCTTCTGCCAGCCCGCGAAGGCGAAGCCCGACGCCGGCGCCCCCACCGTCGACGCCGGCGCGGCGACGACCTTCAAGGTAGGGGAGAAGGTCTCCGTGCTCTGGCAGGGCTCCTGGTACGCGGCCACCATCCTCGCCCAGAAGGGCGCCCTGTACCGCATCCACTACGACGGCTACGGCTCCGAGTGGGACGAGGACGTCGGCACCGCGCGGATGCGCAAGCGCTGAATCGAGAGCGATGCGCCATCCTCCCCCGCGCCGCGCTCCAGCTCTGCGCCTCGGGCGCGCGGCCGGGCGTGGGGCGAGAGGGTACGCACTTTGGGCGCGTCGTACTAAGATGGGAGCGTGAAGGTGGAGACCCGCCGCTCGGGAGGGGGCCAGACGGTCGAGGCGTACGTCCTCGTCACGTCGCTGCCCGACGGGCGAGTGGTCAACTACACGCTCCCGCCGGTCGGTGAGGTGTTCATCGGTCGCGACGAAACGTGTGAAATACACATACCGGACGACTCGGTGTCGCGCCGGCACGCTCGCGTCATCGGCGGCTCGCCCCCGCAGATCGAGGATCTCGGCAGCACCAACGGCACCCGCCTCCTCGGCCACGTGTTGCGCCCGGGGATGCAGGTCGCGCTCCGCTTCGGATCCGTGGTCGAGATCGGGAGCGTCATCGGCTTCGTGCAGCCCCGGAGCGCGGCGCCGGCCCTCCACGACGAGGCGGCGCCCATCTCGCAGCGCTCGGCCCAGGCGCAGGCCCACGCCCGCGCCCCCGAAGAGAGCTTCGTCCTCCGCGACGCGGCCATGATCGAGCTCTACAAGCTCATCGACGTCGTCGCGCCGAGCAAGATGAGCATCCTCGTGCTCGGCGAGACGGGCGTGGGCAAAGACGTGTACGCGGAGACGATCCACAAGCGGTCCGACCGCGCGGTGGGCCCGTTCTTGCGGCTCAACTGCGCCGCGATGCCGGAGAACCTCCTCGAGGCCGAGCTGTTCGGCTTCGAGCGCGGCGCCTTCACGGGGGCGGTGCAGGCCAAGCCTGGCCTCTTCGAGTCGGCCGACTCGGGCACGGTGTTCCTCGACGAGATCGGGGAGATGCCGCTCGTCACGCAGGCGAAGCTCCTGCGGGTGCTCGAGAGCGGCGAGGTGATGCGCATCGGAAGCCTGAAGCCGAAGCGCGTCGACGTGCGGTTCGTGGCGGCGACCAACCGCGATCTCGAGTCGCTCTCGCAGACGGGGCAGTTCCGGTCGGATCTCTTCTTCCGCCTGAACGGCGTGTCGGTCACCATCCCCCCGCTGCGCAAGCGCCGCGAAGACATCGTCCCCCTCGCCGAGCTCTTCTTGCGGCTCGCGACCGCGGGCCGGGGGCGCTCCGCGCCCATGCTCGCGCCGGCGTCGGTCGAGAAGCTCGTCTCCTACCGGTGGCCGGGCAACATCCGCGAGCTCAAGAACGTGGTCGAGCGCGCGGCGCTCCTCGCCCGCGGCGGCGTGATCGAGCCCGAGCACCTCGGCGGGACGCGGCCGGTCGAGGTCGAATACGAGACGCGCTCGACCGCGATCCCGCCGCCCCAGGCGCCGCACGTCGTCCCCATCCGGGACGAGTTCGCGGAGATCGAGCGTCGTCGCATCCTCGAGGCGATGGAGCGCTGCGGCGGAAACCAGAGCCGCGCCGCCAAGATGCTCGGCATCGCCCGGGGCACGCTCATCAAGCGCCTGGAGCAGTACGGCTACGTCAGGCCACGAAAAGGCCAGGAGTGACGGCGCCGGGCGCGAGCACGTGGCCGCGGAGCTGCCCGCTGAAGACGGCGTAGGCCGTCATCGCGAGCGCGATCGCGACGGTGAGGAGCACGAGCGCGACGAGGACGCGCCCGAGCCCACCCGCGCGGCGAGGCGCCGACACCAGCTCCGTCGCGCTTCGGAGGGGGCGCGACGAGGGCTCGAGCGGTGCCAGCGCGCTCGCCGGCGGAGGGAGATCGTGCCCCGGCCAGTGGGCGGGCGCCCACGGGGCGGGGGGAGCGAGGACGAGCGGCGCCGCGCTCGGAGAGAGCACGTGCGCGCCCGCGACCGAGATCGGCGGCGCCGAGGGCGCGAGCGGTCGCGGCGGCGCGCTGCTCATCACCGGCGTCGGCTCCGCCGGTCGCGCCAGCGAGATCGGGATCGAGGGCTCGGAGGAGATCGTCTGCTCCGACTCGCGCGCCTGAGGATCGACGAGGACGCGGTGGCCGGAGCTGCTCGGGACGATCGAGAGCGCGCACATCTCCATCGAGGCGACGGGCATCGTCGGATCGCGCAGCGTCGACGGCGCCTCGTCGGCGGCGTCGGTGGGCAGCGGCGGCGG
>JAEUKG010001136.1 GCA_016794325.1 Myxococcales bacterium
AAGGCACCCGCCACGCGTCGCCACGTCGCCCAGTACATCCGCCGGCTGCTCGGGTACGCGGTCTATCCCGCCCGCCTTCGCGAGGCGAACCCGATCCCGAAGGGATGGCTCCCCCGGGTCCGGATCACGAAGGCCAAGGAGTGCCTCTATCCGGACGAGGACAAGACCCTCCTCGGTTGCTCGGCGGTTGACCTCGAGCGGCGCCTCGCCTACGGCGTCCTCGCGCGGGAAGGTCTGCGCACCGACGAACTCGCGCGGCTCCGCTGGCTCGACGTCGACCTCAAGCGCGGGCGGCTCGCGCTCGACGAGAACAAGACCGACGACCCGCGCGACTGGGACCTCCGGCCGGACGTGGTCCACGCCCTCGCGGCCTGGAAGCGGATCCGGAAGGCGGAGGACGGGCCCGAGGCGGTGGAGCCGAGCGCGAAGCTCTTTCGATGCAGCGTGAGCCGGCTCGCCGCGCAGCTCCGGGTGGATCTCAAGAGGGCAGGGGTCACCCGCGAGAAGCTCTTCGAGCGGAGCGAGACGCGGCAGCCGATCCGGGCGCACGACCTCCGCGCCACGTTCGTGACGATCGCGCTCGCCACCGGCAAGACCGAGAAGTGGGTCACCGACCGCACCGGACACCGCTCCCACGACATGATCCTCCGGTACACGCGCAAGGCGCGGGGGTGGAACCTCGGACCGCTCGAGGACCTCGACGCCGCGATCCCCGAGCTCGCCGAGACGCCGGCACCCCGGCATCGGGACGGAGACCGCGACGGTGGAGCGACCCGCACCGCCAGCGCGGCGGGGCCGACGACCCAAGCCGGTAGGTCGTCCGATGGGGGCGCGGGCGCCCCGCCGGCGAGCGCCGGGGAGATGGCGAAGGCCTCGCACGTCGCGCCCGCGGGCGCCCGGCCGGCGACCCCAACTCCCGATCAACTCCCGTTCGCGGGCCCGACTCGGGACGTCTCGGGAGAACCCGATCCACAACCCCAGGAAATCGCTAAATCCAGGCAACTCCAAGGGAACCGGCTGGCTTTCAAAATCCGCCGAGGTAACCCCTCGTGTGGGTTCAAGTCCCACCTTCGGTACTACGCGAGATCGCTGACGAAGCGCGGCCCCGGCGGGATCAGGCGGCCGCGTCGATCATCTCGAGGACGATCGGCCGGACGGTGTCGTGGTCGAAGATCGGGAGCCGCCGCGGCGGGCCACCTTCGTCCTCGAGGGTCAGGATCACGCCGCGGGCGCGGGGATTGTCCGGCGCGTACGGAGCGGTCCCGAGCTTCGTGCTCGCGCTCACCGGGAACGAGCGCCGCGCCACCGTCGCGCCGAAGACGACGGTCTCGAGGGTGATCGTGTGCGCGCGCGGATCCGCGCGCAGTCGATGCCAGAAGAGCACCTTGGCGCCCTCGAGGAGCACCAGGAGGCCGAAGACGGAGAGGAGCGCCACGAACACCTGCGGGAGCGCGCCCGGCGCCTTCCCGACGGCGAGCCGCCCCCGCGGGTCGGCGAAATACGCGCGCACGCGACGGGCCTCGGCCTCCGTCTCGTCGGGCCAGCCGCGGAAGATCTCGATATCTGCGTTGGGATAGCGCAGGAGGAGCCGGAGGCCGCGCCCGTTCTTTCCGACGTTGGCCGGCTCGGTCGCGAGGGGGGGCGCGCTCCTCGCGTCGAACGGGTACTCGCGGGTGGGGCGGACCATCGACCTCTGCACGAGGGCGCAGCTCGCGTCCTGGCAGCGCACCTCGTTCGAGACCCCCGTCCAGGCGAAGAAGCACGTGCCGGCCACGCACACCGCGCCGAAGACGACCTTCGGCCACCGGAAAGGGTCCCGGCTCGGGACCCGGCGGACCACGACCGGTCGTGCGGGCTCCGCCGAGGTGCGGTACGTCATGTCGACGAGGATAGCCCTCCCGTCGCGCCGGCGTCACCCGGGCGGCGCCGGGGAGCGCCCGCGGCGGCGCCGCCGGCAGAGCGCGAGGGCCCCGGCCGCGAGCGCGACGGCGAGGGCGCCGGTGGAGGCCGAGGCCGAGCTCGTGTCGCAGCCGCAGCCGGCGCCCGAGCGCGCGCCGTAGTCGTCGTCCGGCGTCGCGCCGCCGCCGCCGGGCCCGGTCGCGCCCGGACCGAGCCCGCCGCCGCCCGCCGGGCTCGCGCCGGGGAGCTTGCACTCGCCGTCCTTGCACACCTGGGCGCCGGGGCACACGACCCCGGCGCAGCGATTCTTGCACTGTCCGGATTCGCACACCGTGCCGGCGGGGCAGGGGGCGGCGCAGCTCTTGTCGAGGCAGGCGCCGCTCGCGGCGTCGCACGAGGTCGGCGCGGCGCAGCCGATGCCTCCGCAGCTGGCGCAGCCGGCGACGCACACTCCCTCCTTGCACACCTGGCCGGCGGTGCACGCCACGCCCTTGCAGAGATCCACGCACGCGTCGCCGACGCAGCGTTGGCCCTTGGGGCACGTCACGCCCTCGCACGGCGCCACGCAGGCGCCCTTGCGGCACACCTTGTCGGCGGGGCAGGAGACGCCCACGCACGACGGATCGACGCAAAGCCCGGTGCCGTTGTCGCACTGCGAGCCGGCGCCGCATTTGAACTCGCCGACGCCGCACTTGGGGACGCACCGCCCCTGGAAGCAGACCTCGCTCGGCGCCGCGCACGTCGCTCCGTCGTCGACCTGGCCGTCGCAGTCGTCGTCGAGGCCGTTGCACGCCTCGGCCTTGCCCGCGAAGACGCCGGTGCACTCGAGCTTGCCCGCCTTGCACGCGGTGAGGCCCTCGCCGCACTGGCCCTTCTGACCGGTGGAGCAGGTGAGGCCGCCGCCGGAGCACTCGACGCCCTCCACGCTCGTGACGAGATCCGTGAAGTCGTTGTTGCTCCCGCCGAAGATGTCCTCCCACGCGAAGTAGAACTTGCGCGAGGCCATCTTGCTGTCGAGCACGAGGAGGTGGATGAACGGGCTCGGGCCCGTCACGTCGGCGTTGTACTTCCGCTCGGTGAAATACAGGTATCCGACGCCGCCGTCGTAGCGGGCGAGGCTCGCGCAGCAGTCGCCGCCGGCGCAGCTCCCGTGGGCGGTGCGCGACTCCGGCGTGAGGAGGAAGAAGCCGATGTCGCCGCCCTTGTAGGCGGGGTCCTTCGTCACGTCGAGGACGACCGCCTTGCCGGCGGCGTCGCCGCAGCCGAGCATCGGGTGGAGGTCGGCCCGGTCGGGCGCCTTGCCCGGCGTCACGTTGTACCAACCGAACACGTCGCCGAACATCGCGGTGCCGCGCGAGACGACGGTGAAGGTCAGCGCGCAGCTCGGACGGAACGTCTCGGGGGTGGTCGCGGCGTCCTTGCTCGGATCGAGCCCGGTGAGGTTCGAGGGGATGCACGTGTTGTCGTTGAAGGAGTGGAACAGCGTGGTCTCGCACGTCGCGTTCTTCCCGTCGGGGCACGCCCCGGGCCCGCTGCATGGCGCCCCGATGTTGCACGCTCCGGCCGCGTCGCACACGCACGCGAACGTCGCGGCGAGGCCGGTGGGCTTGCCGGCGTTGCACCCCGGCGGGCTCGGGATGACGGCGCCGTTCGGCTGCGTCAGCGCCGCCGCCGTGAGCGAGCTCGAAAACCACGCCACCGCGCCGAGCGCGGACCAGAGCCTTCGCATGGGTCACCTCCCGGGCACGCGCCCGACGACACGCGGACGAGGCTCCGCCCCGCACCGATCCTTGTCAACTCACAACTGAGTCACTAGTCCGTCTCATGGCGCGCTCCGCCCCGGCGGCTCGCGGGCGACGCAACGGTTGCGCGGCTCGCGCGGCGACGTCGCCGCCGCCGAGGTGTACGCTCCCGCCGATGCGTCGCACGACCTTGGTGGGCCTCACGCTGGCGGTGACCGCCGCTTGCCACGACGGAGGGCCGGAGCCCGTCACGCCCGCGGTCGCTCCACCCCCGGAGCCGCCCGCGCGCGCCGAGCCGGTCGCGCCCGCGGCGTCCGCCCCG
>JAEUKG010001159.1 GCA_016794325.1 Myxococcales bacterium
GCTCGTCCCCCACAAGCGCGAGGCCTTCGACCTCGACGAGCTCATGCTCGTGGTCGAGGGGGGCGACATCGTCGGCGCCGATCCGAAGTCGTTGCTCGCGACCCCTCGGCGCGAGGTCGACGCGATGCTCTCGGTCGACCCGCGCAAGCACTTCGCCCGCAACAAGGGCCGCGTCGCCGTCGTCTCACGCTGCGCGCGGCCCGGCACGAAGCGCGTCGGCCTCGTGGGCGTCCGGTACGTCGATCCCGTCCTCGAGCGCCTCGGCAAGACGCTCGACGTCCGCGTGACCCCGCCCGACGCGGCGGGGCCGGGCGCGGCTCCGGCGTCGCCCTCGGCGTCGACGCCCGCGGCGCCGAGCGCGAGCGGGGCCGGCTTCCCGTTCCTCGGCCTCGGCCGGCCCGCCGACGAGCTCGCCCGCGCAGAGTGCAAGCTCGACGTGGGGTTGCCGATCGTCGTGACGCGCCCGAAGACGGAACTCTACGACAACCTCCGACAAATCGACCAGGCGGTGCTCCTCGCGGGCCTCACCTCGCTCGGCGCCGCGCTCCTCCTCGGCCTGGTGCTCGCGCGCAGCCTCGGGCGCCCGCTCGCGATCTTGGCCGAAGAGGCGAGCAAGGTCGCGGCCGACCAGGCGCAGCCGCTCCGGGTGCGCGGGTCCGGCGAGATCCGCGATCTCGCGCTCGCGTTCGAGAAGATGCTCGAGGATCTCGCGGTGACGCGGCGCCGGCTGGCCGCGACGAGCCGGGTGGCCGCGTGGCGCGAGGTCGCGCGCCGGGTCGCCCACGAGGTGAAGAACCCGCTCGCCCCGATCCGCGCCGCGGTCGAGACCCTGCGCCGCCTCCGCGCCCGCGAGGACCCGGCGTTCGACGAGTATTTCGACGAGGCCACCCGCACCGTGCTCGACGAGGTGCACCGCATCTCGAACATCGTCACCGAGTTCACCCGGTTCGCGCGCTTGCCGCCCCCGCGCCCTCAGGACGTCGACGTCGAGGAGGTGGTGAAGCACGTCCTGTCCGCGAACCGGGCCGCCGCCGGGGCGACGCGCCTCGATCACTCGGTGCGGCGCGCGCCGCCGTCGGTGCGCGTCGACCGCGATCAGCTCGTCCAGGTGCTCACGAACCTGGTGCAGAACGCGCTCGACGCGGTGAAGGACGCGCCTTCGGCGCACGTGCAGGTGGTGGTCGATCACGACGGGCAAGGCCACGTCGCGCTGTCGGTGACCGACAACGGGCCCGGCATCGCGCCCGAGATCGCCCAGCGCCTGTTCGAGCCCTACGCGACCACCAAGGCCCACGGCACGGGGCTCGGCCTCGCCATCGCCCAGCGCATCGCCATCGAGCACAACGGTGAGCTCTCCTACATGGGCCAGAACGGCGCCCGCGGCGCGGTGTTCCGGCTCGTCCTCCCGGTCGAGGGGCCCCCGCCCGCGAGCGAGGGCGCGCCCACCTCGGGGTGACGCCCGGGCGCGGGTGCGCTACGCATGGCCGCGATGTCCGAGACCGCCGAGAGCCCTACGCCCGCGACCGCGGAGGCGTCGTCGCCGTTCGGCCGCATGACGGCGACGCACAAGCTGTTCGTCTACCTGTGCGCGATCTTCGTCTCGTGCCTGCTGCTCGGCGACGTGATCGGCGGCAAGACGGTGACGACCCCGCTCGGGCCAATCTCTGTCGGCATACTTCCGTTCCCGGTCACGTTCCTCCTCACCGACATCGTCAACGACTTCTACGGTCGCCGAGGGGCCCGCTTCCTCACCTTGCTCGGGTTCTTCATGGCGATGTTGGCGTGGATGATCCTGCAGCTCTCCACGTGGCTCACACCCGACAAGTCGACCTATTTCACGCAGGAGGAGTTCGCGAAGATCTTCGGGGGGAGCGCGCAGCTCTTCGTGGCGTCGATGATCGCGTATCTCATCGGCCAATTCCTCGACATCAACGTCTTTCAGTTCTGGAAGGCCCTCACCCAGTCCCGCCACCTCTGGCTGCGCGCGACGGGCTCGACCATCCTCAGTCAGCTCGTCGACACCGTGACGATCAACGTCATCTTCTGGACGTGGACCGCGGGCGCCGACCCGAGCTCGTTCTTGGGAAAGATGTCCGCCGGCGAGCGCTGGAGCTGGATCTTCCTCAAGATCTTCCGCGAATACGGCATCAAGGTCGTGGTCGCGGTCGCGCTCACCCCCGTCGTCTACGCGCTCCACGCCGCCATCGTCCGCTTCTTGCGCATCGAGCCCGAGGCGCACGAGCCCAAGAAGACCTCCGAGTGACGCGGCCCCGGCCTCGGCTCCCTCCCCGGCTCCACTTGCCGAGCGGCCGGACCCTCGAGGTGACCGCGGAGGGCGACCCGCGGCGCGCGACCCGGCGGAGGGGCGAGCCGCTCTTCGCCGAGGTGTTCGCGCTCGAGGGCACGGTGAAGCTCGCGGAGGGCGGTCGGCCGGTGGCGACGTCGGACCTCGCCCTCGTCGACTTCCACGCTCTGCGCGCGGTGCTCACCGCGTGCGGGTACCTCGCCGAAGACGCGATCGAGATCGCGTGCCGCAACTGCGGCGTCCCGTTCGAGGTCGAGCCGTGCGCGCTCCTGCCGCTCGGGCCGTTCAAGGACGGCGAGCTCGGCGACGCGGAGCTCGATCGCGTCGCGCCGCCGGGCGAAGCGCACCCCATCGCGCCGGTGGAGGGAGGGGGTGACGTCGTCGTCTTCGCGCCGAGGACGGCCGGCGAGGCGCGCCCGCTGTTCGCCGCCCTCGCCGCGCCCGATCTCGCCTTCGACGCCGAGGTCGTGCGGGCGATGGGCGTGGCCTCGCTCGGCGCCGCCCGCGATCCGGCCGAGATCGCCGAGCTCCTCGGGCGCTGCTCCGACGCTTCGTTCGCCGACGTCGGCGACGCCTGGCTCGCGACGCACTACTCGCCGCGGCTCTTCGGCCTCGCGGCGTGCCCGTCGTGCGGCGCCCGCAACGACGTCGACGCGCCCTACG
>JAEUKG010001146.1 GCA_016794325.1 Myxococcales bacterium
AGGAGGTCATCGACCGGACCTGCTCGCTCCAGTCGCTCGCCAACGATCAGGCGGTCCGCGACGTGGTGGGGAAGGTGGGCGCGCTGCCGTCGATCCCTCGGACGTATTGGGAGCTCACCGCCGCCCTCGCTCGGCCGAGCATCGGCCTCGGCGCGCTCGGCGAGATCGTGGCGCGCGACCCGCCGATGTCGGCGCGCGTCCTCCAGATCGTGAACTCCGCCTATTTCGGCCTCGAGCGCCGGATCACGTCGATCCGGGAGGCGGTGACGTTCCTCGGCGTCGACGCCCTGAAGGGCCTCGCCCTCTCGTCCCACGTCTTCTCGAGCGCCAACGCGCCGACCCCGGTGGCGGCGGCGCTCGAGCGCCTCCAGCGGTCTTCGATGGCGGTGGCCCGGCTCGCCAAGGGCTTCGTGACCGATCCCGACCGGTCGGAGGAGACCTTCAGCGCCGCGATCGTCCACGACGTGGGCAAGATCGTCCTCACGATGTCGATGTCGGAGACGTACCGCGCCGTCACCGCCGAGGTCGCGCGATCGAGGCGGCCCGCCCACGTCGTCGAGCGCGAGATGCTGGGCGTGACCCACCCGGCGGTCGGCGCCTACCTGCTCGGCGTGTGGGGGTTGCCGATCCCCATCGTCGAGGCCGTCGCGTACCACCACGAGCCGTCGCGCGCGCCCGAGGAGGTCCAGGAGATCGTGGCCGCGGTGCACGTCGCCGACGCGCTCGTCGACGCCGTCATGGACGGGCCGGGATCCGACGCCGAGCTCGATCTGCCGTTCCTCGCGTCCATCGGCTGGACCGAGCGCTTGCCCCGGTTCCGCGCCCTCGCCGCCGTCGAGCTCAAGTGGCTGCGCGCGATGGGGGGCTGACCTCGGGCGCGCCGGGAGGCGCGCGCCGTCACCGCTCCCACTTCCGCAAGTGGATCGCGAAGCACGCGCCGTCGGGGGGCGACTCGAGCTCCACCGTCGCGTCGAAGGCGGCGAGGTTCCGGCGCACGATCGCGAGGCCGAGCCCGGTGCCTTGGGCGCGGGTGGTGTAGAAGGGCTCGAAGACGCGCGCGCGGACCGGCTCGTCGATGGGGGGCCCGTCGTTCGAGACGCGGACGGTGACGGAGCGGCCCTCCACCGAGGTGGCGACGCGCACGTGCTCGTCGGCGTGGGCGAGCGCGTTCGCGAGGAGGTTCACGAGCGCGCTGTGCAGGAGCACGGGGTCGGCGCGGACGAGCATGCCTGGCTCGATCGCGAGCTCGACCGGCGGCACCGCGCGCCCGAGCGACGGGTCCTTGCGCGCGGCGTCGACCGCGTCCTGGATCGCGGCCACGAGGTCGACGTCGGAGGGCTCGGTGGGGGCGACGCGCGTGAACGCGAGGAGGTCGGCCACGAGCCGCTGGAGGCGCTGCGACTCCTCGCCGATGATGCGCGCCGGGCCGAGCAGCTCCTCGTCGCCGGTCTGCGCGGCGCGGCGCGCGAGGCCGCGCTGCAGCAGCGTCAACGCCCCCGTCATCGCCGCGAGCGGGTTGCGGATCTCGTGCGCGAGCG
>JAEUKG010001212.1 GCA_016794325.1 Myxococcales bacterium
TGGGGCGCGTCGGGTGCGCGCGCCGGTTCAGCGCGAGAAGACGGCGATCGCGCCGCGGCCCGCGAGGTAGAGGAGCGCGAGGACCGTCGGCTGCAGCGTCATCGCGAAGCCCGGCCCTCGGGCGAGCGGCTCGCGCAGGTAGCCGAGCCAGAACGCGGCGCGGCCGACGACGAAGCACGCGACGAGGCCGGGGAGGATGCGCATCGAGAACGCCGAGCCCTCGGCCGCGAGGCCGAGGACCGCGACCGCATGGAGGACGAGCTGCTCCGTCGTGTTGGAGAGGTAACGCGAGTGGACGAGGATCTCGCCGCGCTCCGCGCGAGCCAGCGGGTCGATCGCGTCGCTCGAGTAGCGCGAGAGCGCGACCGCGCCCACGCCCAGCGCCATCATGAGCGCGGGGAACACGAGGAGGCCGAGAGCGTACGCCAACCGGTCCGACGCTCCGAGGAAGCGCACCTCGGGCAGGATGCCATACGCCGCGCCGAGGATCGCCGCGTAGGCGACGACGCCGAGGACGGTGCCCCGCGCCGACGTCGCCTGCTTCTGCGGCAGGTCCGCGCCGCGCTGCGGTGGGCGCTGGCTCTTGCCACGCCGCGGACGCGGCGGCTCGGAGCTGGCCTTGACCTCCGAGGTTGCACCGTCGTCATCTTCCGCTTTCGACTCGTCGTCGCTCGGCGCGTCGCGCTCGGACTTCACCTCGTCGGACAAAGCTTCGTCTTCCAAGGACTTTTCGCGGTCTTCGTCCGCGTCTTCGCGGGGCTCGTCGGCGGTCGCCATGTCGAGCGTCGGACGCTAGCACACACCGAGTGGCGCGCGCTTTGAATGCGGGCAGGCCCCTGATAACCATAGCGGGACGTGAATCGACGCACCCTCCTCTGCGGATCCGTTGCGGCTTGGCTGCTGCCCCTCGCGGGCGGTGTGTACGCTTGCGGTGGAGACGACGACGCCAAGGGGGGCGCGTCGTCGAGCGGCGGCGCCGACGCCACGGTCGACGGATCCGTCCCCTCCGATGGCTCCGCCGACGTGTTCTTCAAAGACGGCTCGACGTTCGACGGCGGCGCCTGCATCCGCGGCCCCGAGATCCTCGGGACGGAGCCGCCCTTCGTCGGTCCGGGGGGCCCGTCGCTCCTCACCATCTCTGGCGAGAACTTCGAGCAGACTCCGACCGTCTACCTCCGGGCGGCGAACGGCACCCAGACCAAGCTCGTCGACGTCTCGATGCGATCGCACGCGTCGCTGACCGCGCGGGTGCCGCCGGGCGCGTTCCCCGCGGCCGGCGCCTACGACGTCGTGGTGCTGAACCCCGACGGCTGCCTCGCAGCCGCGACCGGCTTCAAGGTGCTCACCGCCAAGCCGCCGAGCATCGGCCGCGTCACCCCCGACGTCGTGTCGAAGGTGGCGGACGCGGCGGTCACCGTCCGAGGTTGCAACTTCAACCCTGCGGCCACCCAGGTGGTCACGGTGAGCTCGTCGGGCGCAAACGTCACCCACAGCGGCACGGTGACGTGCTCCGGCGCACCGGTGTGCGGCGACGGCAGCGCCGAGTGCACCTGGACGGGGACCGTGAAGACGGGCGGGCTCAGCCCCGGGGGCCACGTCCTGCGGGTCGTCGACGCCGGCACGGGCGGCTACGGCGAGTACGGGCCGTTCGGTGTCACCACCGCCGACGGCTCGCTCTTCGGAGGTTGGAGCCCGGCGCCGCCGCTTCGGACGGCGCGTCGCTTTGCGGGCTTCGCCGCGGGCCGAATCGACGACCGCGCACGCTTCGTCTACGCGATGGGCGGCGAGGCGGGCGACGGCGACCCCGTCAGGACCGTCGACATCGGCACCATCGACCGCTTCGGGCGCATCCAAGGCTTCTTCGAGCAGAAGACCGCGCTCGGCGTCCCCCGAGCAGCGGTCGCGGCCACCCACGCCGGCGCGTTCCTCTACGCCATCGGCGGGACCACGAGCACCCAGGGGACGTCAGCCATTCCAACTGGGATACCTTCGGCGGTGGTGGAGCGCGCTCGCATCCTCGACCCGGCGGCCGCGCCGCGCATCACCGAGCTCAAGGTCACCCCGGGGACGGGCGCGTTCCCCGGCGGCACGTTCCTCTACCGCGTCTCGGCCCGCGGCCTCCCCGAGGGGGAGTCGCTCCCGAGCGAGGCGTCCGTCATCGTCCTGTCGGCGAACGACTCGGTGGAGATCCACTGGACGCCGGTGCCTGGCGCGACCGGGTACACCGTGTATCGCACGCCGACGCCGCTCGATCTCGCCGGGAGCGAGCGACGGATCGTCACCCTCATCGACGCGCCGGCGACGTCCTTCGTCGATCC
>JAEUKG010000004.1 GCA_016794325.1 Myxococcales bacterium
CGGGGCGCGCCCGCTCGCCCGTCGGCGCCTCGGCGGACCATGCTCGTCCCGAGGCGCGCCGTGGTACCCTCGGAGAGGCCCACCGTGACACGCGCGTCCGACACCGCCGCCCGCCCGCGACGAGCCGCCATGTCTCGAGTCCTCGGTCAAGCCGCCGAGGTCGTCGATCGCGCCCTCGTGTCGGCGATGCAGCTCCGCAACAAGAGCGAGCGCGCGCGCGCCGAGGCGCTCCCGCACGACGAGCGCATTCGCCTCCTCGAGGTCGTCGCCGAAGCGTACCGATCCGGGCACGGCGACCCCGGGGTCTTCTTCCCGTCACCGCCGCCGATCGCTCCCCGCTCGAGCTTCGTCCGCGCGCTCGGCGCGCGGCGCCCGCCGCGCGGGGAGCTCGCCGGCGTGTACGATCTCGCGTGGGAGAGCCGCTACGAGCCCTTCGACGCGGGCGTGCGCGACAAGTACCACTCGCGCACGCCCAACCGCACTGCGCACGCGCGCGTCTACCTCGCCGGCCCGCCGCGGCCCGCGATCGTGCTCGTGCACGGCTACATGGGCGGCCAGTGGGCGCTCGAGGAGCGGCAGTGGCCCATCGGCTGGTTCTTCAAGCGCGGCCTCGACGTCGTCGTGCCGGTGCTGCCGTTCCACGCGCGGCGCGGCGACGGCGGCCCGCCGTGGCTCCCGAGCTCCGATCCGCGCGTCACCAACGAGGGCTTCCGTCAGGCGATGCACGACATCCGCGGCCTCGTCGGCTGGCTCCGCGCGCGCGGCGCGCCGGCGGTCGGGGCGATGGGCATGAGCCTCGGCGGGTACACGTCGTCGCTCCTCGCGACGGTCGAGCGAGAGCTCGCCTTCGTCGCCCCGATGATCCCGCTCGCGTCCGTCGCCGACTTCGCGCGCGATCAGGGCCGCCTCGGAGAGGGCGCGGGCGCGGAGGCCCAGCACGCCGCGCTCGAGCGCGCCAACTGGGTGGTGAGCCCGCTCGCGCGCCCGCTGCTCGTGCCCACGGAGCGCACGGTGGTGCTCGCCGCCGCCTCCGACCGCATCACGCCCCTCGCCCACGCCGAGCGCATCGGCGCCCACTTCGGCGTCCCCGTGACCACCTTCTCCGGGGGCCACCTGCTCCAGGTCGGCCGCGGCGACGCGTTCCGCGCGGTGGGGCGCATGCTCGAGGCCGCGGGCATCATGTCCCGCCGGCCCGAGTGATCAGCCGCCGTCGCCGCCGGCGTCCGCCGACTCCGCCGCGAGCACGAAGTCCATCGCCTCGCGCATGATCTCGCCGATGTTGCCGGAGTAGAAGTGCCCCGCCTTGGGCATCACCCACAGCCGCGCCCGAAACCCCTGCTTGGCGAGCTTCGCCGCCGTCTTCCGCTCGCCGCCGACCTGGGTGCCGTATTCACCGGCGATGAGCGCGACGGCGCGGACCCCGGCGGCCCGCAGCTCCGCGGCCTCGAGCGCGACGTCGGCCTCGTTGAGGATCAGGTACGGCCACTTGCCGGGGCTCCGCTTCGCGATCTCGACCGCGGCGTAGGCCCCGCGCGAGAAGCCCGTGAGGACGGCGCCCTCGCGCGTCAGCTCCCCGGGCTGCAGGCCCTCGACCACCGCGATCGCGCGCTCGAGGTCGGCCTCCATCTGCGTCGAGCCCACCGTCCACGTCGGCGGATCGTACACGCCGCCGCAGCGCGCGTTGCCCTCGGGGCACACCATGATCCCGTAGCTCGTGCCCTCGTCGAGCCAGTAGCCGCAGGTGTAGCCCGGCGGGTTGCACACGCCGTGCAGGCTCCCGATGAGCCGCGTCTTCTCCCGCTTGCTCTTCGGGATTGCATAGTACACCTTTCGCTTGCCCACGAGCGGCGCCTCGTACGGGCCGATGCCGCGCGGCTCGGGCGGCGCCGCGGCGCCGGCGTCGGGCGCGTCGACCCCACCGTCGCTCGCGCGCGCGGCGAGGCCGCCGTCCGGGCGCGAGGGGGGAGGGCTCGCGCTCGGCGCGGGTCGGCGGTCGGGCGGGGTGGGGCGCTTGGCCGAGCTGCACGCGGCGAGGACGGCGAGCGCGAGGAGCGCAGGGGCCGGCCGCCTCACGACCGCTTCGCTTCGTCGATGACCTGGTCGGTGCGGGTGGAGTGCGGCGCCGCCGCGGGGACTTGCGACCGCGACGCCGGCCCGGGGTCGCTCGGGTCGCCGGCCACGATCTCGCGCGCGAGCGCCAGCGCGGCGTCGAGGTCGTCGGCCAGGTGCGCGTGCGAGAGCTCGGCGCGGTCGAAGACCTTGCGGGGCTTCGGGAGCGGACCCGCGAGGATGACGCGATGGTCGCCGCGCTCGAGGTCGACGAGCGCGCTCTCGAGCGCTACGAGGCCGGTCGCGTCGATGGCGGGCACGCGCGACAGGTCGAGGATCACCACCCGCGCGTCCTCGCGCACCGTGCGAAAGACGCTCATCGCGTTCTGCGTCGCGCCGAAGAAGAGCGGCCCCGCGATCTCGTAGAGCGCGACCCCCTTGGGGACGTCGCGCGCCGTCTCGTCGAGGCCCTTGTCGAGGACGCTCCGGCCCTCGGTGAGCTCGGCCATGCGCTTCATGAAGAGGAGCGCGGCGAGGACCACGCCCACCGCGACCGCGACGACCATGTCGAAGAGGACGGTGAGGAGGAAGCAGGCCATGAGGACGACGACGTCGCTCTTCGGCGCCACCTTCACGAGGTGCGAGAAGTGGCGCACGCCAGCCATGTTGTAGGCGACGACGAGCAGGAGCCCGGCGAGGCACGCCATGGGCACGTGGCTCACGAGAGGCGCGAGCACGAGCACCGCGAGGAGGATCGACGTCGCGTGGACGACCGCGGCGATCGGAGAGCGGGCGCCGGCGCGGATGTTGGTCGCGGTCCGCGCGAGCGCGCCGGTGCCGGCGATCCCGCCGAAGAAGGGAGCGACGATGTTGGCGATGCCTTGGCCGATGAGCTCGCCGTTCGGGTCGTGGCGCTTCCCGGTCATGCCGTCGGCGACCACCGCCGACAAGAGCGACTCGATCGCGCCGAGCATCGCGATCGCGAACGCCGAGGGGACGAGGCTCTGGACGCCGGCGAGGGTGAGCGGCTGCCCGTGCCACGGCACCCCCGGCAGGGGCGGCGTACGGGGGATGGCGGGGACCTTCGCGACGACGACGCCGGGCGCGAAGCGCTCCACCGCGAACGCCGCCACGGAGACGAGGGCGACCACGACGAGCGGCGCCGGGATGCGCTTGATCACGCGGGGCACGAGGAAGAGGAGGGCGACGGTCGCGACGGTCATCGCGAGGTCGGCGACGTGGATCGTGCTCCGGTGCCGCCAGAGGAGCGCCATCTTCTCGAGGTACGTGTCGGGCGGGTGCTCGAGCGGCGGGAGCCGCAGGCCGAACGCGTCCCTCACCTGGAGCGAGGCGATGACCCAGGCGATGCCGGTGGTGAAGCCGGTGGTGACCGGGTGGGGGATGAACTGGATGAGCCGCCCGAGCTTGGCGACGCCCATCGCGACGAGCATCACGCCCGCCATCAGGCCCGCGATGAGCAGCCCCTGGAGCCCGTGCTTCTGGAAGATCGGCTCGAGGATGACGACGGACGCGGTGGGCCCGGTGATCTGGTACTTCGAGCCGCCGGTGATCGCGGCGACGATCCCGGCCACGATGGCGGTGTAGATGCCGTGCTGCGGGCTCACGCCGACCGCGTTCGCGAGCGCCATCGACAGCGGGAGCGCGACCACCCCGACGACGAGACCGGCGAGCACGTCGGCCTGTAGGCTCTGGCGATCGTAGCGGGACCGGAGCGCGCGCCGGAGGGCCACCGCCACCCCGCCCTGTTTCACTCCGTCCGGCACGACTCGTCCTCCGCTTCGCCCATTTCGTACACCCCGGACGAGGTGTGGGCCAAGCTCCTCCATCGAAATGCACCGCGCTTCTCGAGCGGTCCAGCTGGCGTGGTGGCCCTCGACGACGCGGAGCGCGGGCCGACGCCCATCGCGGTCCTGACCGTCGGGCGGAGCCTTTTGGCGCGGCGAGCGCCGGCGACGCCGCTGTAGGCGAATGAGCGCGGATGAGCGAAACTTGCGCCCGCGCCCGCACCCGCGCCCCCCCGTCGCACCTCCACGCCGTCATCCGTTCGGGCGATGACGATGAGGATTGTGGTGAAAAGGGATGGCCCTTAGCATTTGCAATGCTGGGCCGTATTTCGTCTCGCTCGGCATTCCTCGGAGGACGACTCGAATGAAGCGTGTGCTCGGTGTGGCCGGGTTCCTTGGCGCGATGGGGATGGTGACGGCTCTGGCGTCCGGCTGCGGGACCGCTGGCGAGAGCGAGTTCCCGGTGCCGCCCGATCCGGGGGCCAAGAACGGCAACAACGGCGGAGACGGGAGCTCGGGCGCCACCTTCGGAACCGGCAACACCAACTCCGAGAACGTGAACCCCAACAGCTCGAGCAGCGGCTCGAGCGGCGAGACGTGCGCGGCCACGAGCTCCAAGGCCAAGCTCACCCCGGTGAACATGGTCGTGGTCGTCGATCGCTCCGGCAGCATGGGCGACACGACCGAAGACCCGAGCTTCGACCCCGCCCTCCGCTGGGTGCCGGTCACGTCGGCGCTCAAGTCGTTCTTCTCCGACCCGGCGTCGACCGGGATGCGTGCAAACCTCACGTATTTCCCCGACGCCACCAACTCGTGCACCACCGCCAACTACTCGAGCGCGAGCGTGCCCCTCACCGACCTCCCGAGCGGCGCCTTCGCGACCTCGATCGACGCCACGAGCCCCAAGGGCGACACCCCGACGCGCGCCGCGCTCGGCGGCGCGATCGCCCAGGCCCAGGCCGTCCGGGCGTCGCACCCCGGCGAGAAGACCGTGATCGTCTTCGCGACCGACGGCGAGCCCTACGGCTGCGGCGTCGAGGGCGCGAACCTCTACGCGAAGCAAGTCCAGGCTGTGAAGGACTCCGCCGCGGACGTCGCCGCCGTCGCCGCCGACATCCCGACCTACGTGATCGGCGTCGGCCCGAGCGTCACCCTCCTGAACGACGTCGCGGTCGCCGGCGGCACCGCCCCCTACCTCGCGGTGAGCGTGGGGAGCCCCGCCAAGACGACCGCCGACCTCCTCGCCGCCATGACCGCGATCCGCGGCCAGCTCGCGAGCTGCACCTTCGCGATCCCCAAGCCGGCCGACGGCCGCCCCATCGACTACAACAAGGTGAAGGTGGAGCTGAAGAAGGCCGGCGAGCCCACCCAGACGCTCCTCTACAGCGCCGACTGCGCGAACCCCGACGGCTGGCGCTACGACAACACCGCCGCGCCGACCCAGGTCGAGCTCTGCAAGCCCGGCGCGTGCGACAAGGCGCAGACCCGCGACGTCGAGGTGTCGTTCGTGTGCGTCGACCAGCAGAAGGTCGTCCCCATCAAGTGACCGGGCAAGGGATGGGGCGCGCGCTCAGCGCGCCCGCTTGACCAGCCAGTGGAACGAGGCGCGCGATCGTGGCGGCGACTCGTCACGGACGTAGAGCGTGTATTCGCCGCCCACCGGCGCCTCTTTGGTCTCCGGCGCGTCGAACTCGAAGGCGCACCCGGCGGAGCAGACCTGGCTCGAGGCGCGGCGCACCGTCCCCTGGGCGTTGCGCCACACCACGTGCACCGACATCGCGCTCGCCCCCGGCGCGCCCGGCCCCTCCTTGGAGACGACCATCACGAACGGGATATGCTCCCGCGGCCTCGCCCGCAGCGCGTACCGGTAGGAGACGGGCGTCCCGCCCGACCCGTCGAACCGGCCGGCCTGCTGGGCGCCGAACGGGGGGTCGAGGTGCTCGCTCGCCGAGACTTCCCCCGAGACGAGCGCGAGCATCGCCGCGCCGACCATCGTGACCACCGCCTGCTTCATGGGGCCCTCCAGTCTTCGGTCGACTGAAGGAACGGACTGTTCCACCGGATCTTGAGCCAGAAGGGTGACCCCGGGTCGCCTGGCGCCGTACACTCGGCCACCCATGAGCGAAGATCCCAAGGCGTCGCGTCGGTCGTTGCTCGGCGGCCTCGTCGGGGTGGGCGCGTGCGCGCTCGGCGCCGCGGTCGCCGCCCCCGTCGTCGTGTTCGTCGCCGCCCCCGCGGGGGCCTCGCCGAAGAGCGGGGAGCGCTTCGTACGCACCGTGCCCCTCGACTCCCTGGCCGTCGGCAAGCCCGTCCTCGTCAACCTCGTCGGCAAAGACACCGACGCGTGGACGACCCACCCGGCGATCGAGCTCGGGAGCGCATGGCTCGTGCGCACCGGGCCCCGGGAGGTGCGCGCCCTCTCGTCGACGTGCCCGCACCTCGGGTGCGCGGTGCAGCGCGACGGCGACGGCTTCACGTGCCCGTGCCACACGTCCGCGTTCGGGGTCGACGGCAAGCGCAAGGAGGGGCCCGCGCCGCGGGATCTCGACGAGCTCGCGGTGCGCATCGACGACGGCGTCGTCGCCGTCGATTTCAAGCGCTTCCGCATCGGCGTCGCCGAGAAGGTGCAGGTCGGATGAGCGGCAAGAGCAAGCTCGCGAAGGTCGGCGACTGGCTCGACGAGCGCACCGGCTTCCGAGCGCTCCTCGGCCACGCCCTCGACGAGCCCGTGCGCGGCGGGGCCCGCTACGCCTACGTCTTCGGCAGCGTGCTCACCGTCGGCTTCGCGATGCAGGTGGCGACCGGCCTCGGCCTCATGACCGGGTATTCGCCGAGCACCCAGACCGCGTGGTCCAGCGTCCACTGGCTCTCGACGCAGATGGCCGGCGGCTGGCTCGTGCGCGGCCTCCACCACTTCGGGGCGTCGGCGGTGGTGATCGTCCTCGGGCTCCACCTGCTCCAGACGGCGCTCTTCGGCGCCTACAAGAAGCCCCGCGAGCTCAACTGGCTCCTCGGGCTCGGGCTCTTCGGCGTCACCCTCGGCTTCGCCCTCACCGGCTATCTCCTGCCGTGGGACCAGAAGGGCTACTGGGCGACCAAGGTCGCGACCAACATCGCCGGCACGATCCCCGGGATCGGCCCGCGCCTGCAGGCGCTCGCGCTCGGCGGCTCCGACTACTCGAGCCTCACCCTCACGCGCTTCTACGCGCTCCACGTGGGGGTGCTGCCGCTCACCGCGCTGTTCCTCTTCGGCGCTCACATCGCGCTCTTCCGCAAGCACGGCGTGACGCCGCCGGCCTCGGCCGACCTGAAGAAGAGGGACTCGTTCTTCCCCAAGCAGCTCGGCAAGGACGTCGTCGCGGCCGCGATCTTCGTCGCCGCGGTCTTCTACCTCGCGTACCGCTCGCACGGCGCGCCGCTCGACGCGCCCGCCGATCCCGCGAGCGAGTACCCCGCTCGGCCCGAGTGGTACTTCCTCTCGCTGTTCGAGCTCTTGAAGTACCTGCACGGTCCGCTCGAGCTCCTCGGCACGGTGGGCCTGCCCACGATCGCCGGCGCGTACCTCGCGGCGCTGCCCTTCGTGGACAAGAAGCCGGGCGCGCCGCTCACCGCGCGCCTCAAGTTCCTCGCGCCGCTCGCGGTGGGCGCCGTCGGCGCGGTCGGCCTCACGCTCTCGGCGCAGTCGAAGGACGCGCGCGACAAGTCGTTCCAGGAGGCGCGGGTGAAGGCCGACGCCGAGGCCGCGCGCGCGCACGCGCTCGCCGCGCGGGGCATCGGGCCCGAGGGGCCGCTCGCGATGATGAAGAACGACCCCGAGGCGCGGGGCGCGGCGCTGTTCGGCAAGCACTGCGCGAGCTGCCACGTGCTCGCCGGCCTCGGCTCGCCGAAGGACGCGTCGGCGCCGGCGCTCGACGGCTGGGGCACCGAGGCATGGGTCGTCGGCCTCCTCGACGATCCCGATCACGAGGCGCGCTTCGGCAAGACGCCGTTCAAGGGGATGATGCCGAGCATGACCCGGTGCAAGCCGGGGGACGCCGCATGCAAGCCGATGTCGCCCGACGACGTGAAGGCGGTCGCGAGCTTCCTCGCCTCCCAAGCGGGGGAGCCGGTGACGGACGCGGCCCGCGCCCGCGCCGGCGAGTCGATCGCGAAGACGCGCTGCACCGCGTGCCACCTCTTCCGCGGCGAGGGCGACGACGGCGGGGAGGGGACCGCCCCCGAGCTCGCGGCGTGGGGCTCGATCCCCTGGATCCGCGCGCAGATCGACGATCCGTCGTCGCGCGCGACCTACCGCGAGAAGGCGCTCACGCACGGCGCCGAGGTCAAGGGCGGGCCCAAGCCGATGCCGAAGCTCGGCGGGCAGATCGCGCCCGCCGACGTCGACCTGCTCGCGCGCTGGGTGCACGCCAAGGCTCGCGGCCAGAAGCTCTGACGGGTCGGGGCCGTCGCCGTCGCTCGCCGCGCGGCGTCACGGCGCCCAGCCGATCTCGCGCGCGGTGAGGTCCCCCACCGCGAGCTCGTCGATGCGGAGCGGGACCTTCTCCTCGGCGGGGCCGACCGGACGGTTTCGCGCCATGATCTCGGCGAAGCGCTGGGGGTAGAGCGGCACGCGCCCGGGCTCGGCGAGGCCCTCCGGCACCCGCGCGTGGCCGTGCTCGTCGTATTTGTCGGTCGCGCCCAGGGTGTGGAAGAGCTCGTGCGCGACCACGATCAGCGCGAGGTCCGCCATCGAGGCGTCGAGGTCGACCACGACCGTGCCCACGCGCCCGCCGTCTTCGCTCACGCCCTCGACGACCTGCCGGTCCGCGCTCCGCGGCGCGTGGGCGACGAGGTAGATGCGGGAGTCGTACGACGAGAGCGACTCGCCGGTCTTCGCGTCGACGTCGCTCGTCCACCGGTAGCTCGCGAGGGCGTGGGCGGCGAGATCGGCGATGCCGTCGCCGCTCGGCGCCGGCGGCGGCACGCGATGCTCGACGGGGCCGACGACGTGGAACGAGAACGGCGAGCGCACGTCGCGCCGCGCCGCCTCGCTCGCGAGCCGCGCCTCGAGGGCGGGGACCTGCGCCTTGAGCGCGGGCACGGCGTCGGGGGCGAGAGGCCCGTCGCTCACGATCACGAGCGCGATCGAGAGCGTCCGCTCCCAGTCTTTGCGCGCGCGCCGGCTCCGGACATCCCGAACGGCATAGAGCGCCACGCCGAAGAGGATCGTCGCGAGGATCGCGACGCGGATCTTGTAGAAGAGCCCGCGCCCGCCCCCGTCGCGTCGCTCCCCCGTGGCCACGGGCTCAGCGTAGCGAAATGCGCGCCCGCGAGGGCCGGGACCGTTGACGGCGCGGTGGCCGAGCCGCACTCTTGTCTCCCATGAGCAAGACGCGGAGTGAGGTGCTTGCGGAGTCCCGCAAGAAGGGCGCGGTGGCGGGGGTTGCAGCGGTCGGGGCGGTGGCGCTCGGCGTGCTCGCCGCTCCCGTGGCTGGGGTGGTGGCGGCGGTCCCGGCGGCCTACTTCGGCTACAAGTGGTGGAAGCATCGCTCCGAAAACGGCATCAAGTTCTAAGGGCGGGAGGGCGCCAACTCGGTTGACGAAGATGCCACACTGAGCTTTTCTTCAGGGGTGAGCGGTCCGTCACTGGAGTTGGCACTTGCGGGCCTCGGCGGCATCACCCTCGAGGGCGTCCTCGGGCGCGGGGCCTCGGCGACGGTCCATCGGGGCCAAGGGCCGGAAGGCCCCGTGGTGGTCAAAGTAGGGAAAGCGGGGGAAACCTGGGTGGAGCGCGAGGCGCGCCTGCTCGCCCGGTTGGGCGCGGCGTGGGCGCCGGCGCTGCGCGGCTCGGGCCGCCTCGAGGACGGCCGCCCGTACCTGGTCCTGCCCCACGAGGCCGGCGAGCCGCTCGACGTGGTGCTCGCGCGCGGCGTCGTCGATCGCGAGCGGCTCGCGCTGTCGATCGCCCACGCCGTCGGTCGCGCGCTCGCCGAGATCCACGAGGCGGGCCTCGTCCACGGCGACGTGAAGCCGGCGAACGTCATCGTCCACGCCCGCGCGACCTCCCGCGACGTGCCCGAGGAGCGCGGCGCGAGCCTCATCGACTTCGGGCTCGCGGTCGCGGAGGGCGACGACGTGAGGGGGATGACGCCCGCGTATGCGGCGCCGGAGCTCGCGCTCACCGCGACGCGGGCGCTCGATCTCTTCGCGCTCGGCGCCACGCTCGCGATCGTGCTCGACGGGGAGCTCGCGGAGTCGCGCGCGCCGGCCGAGGGCGCGCTCGCCTGGCGCGACGCGACGGGGGTGCGGGCGTGGGTGCAGGCGCTCGTGTCGCGGTCGCCGGGGGCGCGGCCGCAGGCTCGGTGGATCGCCGATCGCGCGTCGCGCGCGCTGGCGCTCGTGGCTCCCGCCGAGGAGCGCGCGCGCGCCGCCGCCCGGCGCGTCGCGCGCGCCTACGTCGCGCTCCGCGCGGACGCGCTCGATCGCGGCGCCGCGCCCGGCCCCGCGATCGTCGGGGCGCCGCGCGCGTGGCTCCTCCAGGCGTCGCCGCACCCCGCCGCCAGCGAGCCGATCGCTCCCCTCGACGCGCTCGGTCGGAGGCGGTGGGTCGTCGCCCTCGTGGGCCCGAGCGCGGCGGCGTGGACGATCGGCGACGTCACCGAAGCGGAGCTCGCCGATCGGCTCCTCGCGGCGTGCGCGGTCGGCGATCCCGAAGGGTGGAGCGAGGCTGATCTCGGCGGCGCCGCCGCGCGGGGAGGAGGGGAGCGCGGGGGCTTCGCCGACGACGTCGCCCTCGGCGCCGCGCTCGCGGGCGTGACCACGGAGTCGGCGCTCGCGGCCGCGGAGGCGCGCCTCGCGCTCGCGCCGGAGCGCGCCGGCCTCGCGCTCCTCCTCGCCGACGCGCTCACCCGCCGCGGTGAGGTCGGCCGCGCGTGGGCGGCGCTCGCGGGCGTCGGGCCCGAGGGCAGCGGCGCCCGCGCCGACGTCGCGCGGCGACGCGGCGACGCGGCGTCCGCGCGCGCGCTCGCGGAGGTGGCCGAGGGCGTGGGCGGCGAGGTCGCGGAGCGCGGGCGCGCCGTGATCGCGCGCCTCGCGTGGGACGAGGGCGATCTCGACGGCGCGCTCCGCGCCGCGGCGGACCTTCCGCCCGACGCGCGCGCCGAGATCGTCGGTCTCGTCGCCTACGCGCGCGGCCGACCCGAGCCCGCGATCGACGTCGTGAGCGAGCGCGCCCTCGCGGCCGGGCCTCGCGCCCG
>JAEUKG010000006.1 GCA_016794325.1 Myxococcales bacterium
GCGTAGCGCTTCGCGAACTTGGGCGTCTTGCCGAGCGTGAGGCCGAGGAGATCGTTCGACACGAGCACCTGCCCGTCGCAGCCCGCGCCGGCGCCGATGCCGATGGTCGGGATGTGGAGCTCGCGCGACACCGCCGCAGCGACGTCGGGCGGGATCGCCTCGAGAACGACGGCGAACGCGCCCGCCGACTCCAGCGCGCGCGCGCCTTCGAGCACGCGCTCGGCGGCGTCGTCTCCGCGCCCTTGCACCTTGAAGCCGCCGAGCGCGTGGACGCTCTGCGGGGTGAGGCCCACGTGGCCGACGACGGGGATGCCGGCGCGCGCGATGCGGTAGACGTGCTCGGCGACGTCGGCGCCGCCCTCGAGCTTCACGCTCTCGCAGCCGCCGTCTTTGACGAGCTTGCCTGCGCTCTCGACGGCTTGCGCGGGAGACACCTGGTAGCTCATGAAGGGCATGTCGCCGACGAGGTGCGCCTGCTCGAGGCCGCGCGCGACCGCGCGGCAGTGGTAGGCGATCTCGTCCAGGGTGACGGGGAGCGTGTTGGCGAGCCCCTGCACCACCATCCCGAGAGAGTCACCGACGAGCACCATGTCGACCCCGGCGGCGTCGACCAGCCGGGCCATGGTGTAGTCGTAGGCCGTCACCATCACGATGGGGGCCTGGCCCTTCTGGGCGCGGAGCTCGGGAACCGTGCGCTTTCGCGCCGAACGTGACGATCCGTGCGATCCGTACATGCTGTCCTCCGGTCGCCGCCGGGAGGACCGGTCGGCGCCTGCTGGACAAGCTAGCCTCGCCCCGCCCGCTCGGCAACCGCCGGCTCTACAAAGGCGTTCCCGAACGGCGCGGCGCGCGCTAGGGAGGAGCCATGGCGCGAAACTCGTGGATGCTCCTCGGAATTTTGCTCGCGCTCGGCGGCTGCGACCGGCCGCCCTCGGCCGACAACCTGCCGGAGTGGACCCCCAAGGATCACGATCGCGTGGAGGAGAGCGCCAAGCAGCGCCCGCGCGGCGCGCCCGACGCCGGCAGCGCCGAGGCCCTCGTCGAGGCCACGTGGCGCAGCCAGTGCGCGGTGTGCCATGGCCCGACGGGCCGCGGCGACGGCCCGAACGGGCCGATGGTCAAGGCGACCGACCTCACGAACCCCGAGTGGCAGCAGAAGACGAGCGACGCCGACATCGCGGGCGCGATCAAGAACGGCAAGGGCAAGATGCCGAAGTTCGATCTCCCCGAGCCCGTCCTCCAAGCCCTCGTCGCCCGCATCCGGGCGTCGAAGGCGCGGCCGTGAGCCAGGACGTCGAGACCGCGAGCCAAGGCGCCGAGCCCGCCCCCGTGGACGCGGAGAGCGCCGAGCCCTCCCCGCCCCCGCCCCGGCGGCCGGTGCCCACCCGGCGCGGCGCGTGGCTCCTGCTCGTGGGGGCGCTCGGCCTCGCTGGCTACCTCACCTACGGCCCCTCTTCGCCCCGGGACAACACGGTGCGGTTCGTCCTCGGCGACGCCGCCCCCAATGTGCGCGCGGTCGACGTCCGCTATCTCGATGGGGATGAAGTGCTGCGAGAGGCCGCGTTCCAGTACCCGGGCGGCGCGCCCCGCATCGTGTCGCACGAGGTCCGGGCGAAGGCCGGGGACTACCGCGTGGAGGTCCACGTGGGCACGGACAAGGGCATGAAGTCATTCGAGAAAACGCTGCGCCTCGAGGGCGGCGCGACGCAAGTCGACCTCGTCCCTTCCCTCGTGCGATAAAGCCGAGAGCCGTGAGCGAGCCGAAGCCCCCCTCTTCTTCCTCCTCCCCCGACGTGGAGATCGCGACGCGCGCCCACACCGGATCGGCGCTCGGCTCGGGCGGGATCGTCGCCCACGTCCTGTCCGGCACCCAGAAGGGCGTCACCAAGGTGCTCGGCGGCCGGATGACGATCGGCAAGGCCGCCGACAACGACCTCGTCCTCTCCGACGACACCGTGTCGCGGCACCACTGCGAGCTCGTGCGCGCGCCGGACGGGATCCACGTGCGCGACCTCGAGTCCACGAACGGCACGAAGATCGACGGGACGCGGGTCCGCGAGGCGATGGTCCAGCCGGGGAGCGTGCTCAAGGTCGGCGAGGTGGAGATCTCCTTCCGCCCCGCCGCCCAGCGCATCGAGGTGATGCCGAGCGACAAGCCGCAGTTCGGCCCTGCGCTCGGCCAGAGCCTCGCGATGCGCACGATCTTCGGCATCCTCGAGCGCATCGCGCCGACCGACGCCACCGTCCTCCTCGAGGGCGAGACGGGCACCGGCAAAGACGTCCTCGCGCGCGCGGTGTGGTCGGCGAGCGCGCGGGCGCAGAAGCCCTTCCTCGTGGTCGACTGCGGCGCGGTGAGCTACTCGCTCATCGAGAGCGAGCTCTTCGGGCACGAGCGCGGCTCCTTCACGGGCGCCATCAGCACGCGGCAGGGGGCGTTCGAGCTGGCCGACGGCGGCACGGTGTTCCTCGACGAAATCGGAGAGCTCCCGCTCGACGTGCAGCCCAAGCTCCTGCGCGTCCTCGAGTCGCGCGAGTTCCGGCGCGTCGGCGGCAACAAGCCGATGCACACCAACGTGCGCGTCATCGCCGCGACGAAGCGCGATCTCCAGCGCGAGGTCGCGGGCGGGAAGTTCCGCGAGGACCTCTACTTCCGCCTCGCCGTCGTCCCCGTCACGGTCCCCCCGCTCCGCTCGCGGCGCGAGGACATCCCGCTCCTCGTCCAGCACATCCTGAAGGGCGCGCAAGGGGCAGACCTCAGCGTGTCGCCGGAGACGATGACGGCGCTGTCGGCGCACGACTGGCCCGGCAACGTCCGCGAGCTCCGCAACGTGCTCGAGCGCGCCATCTACATGGCGCAAGCGACGGGCTCGAGCGAGATCGGCGTCGTCACGCTCCCGACGTCGAGCGGCGGCGAGACCGCGTTCCACTTCGAGCCCGACCGGAGCTACCGCGAGACGCGCGCCCGCTACGACTCGGAGTTCGAGCGGCGCTACGTGAAGTGGCTCCTCGCCCGCCACGGCGGCAACATCAGCGCGGCCGCGCGCGAGGCCAAGATGGACCGAAAGCACCTCCACGACATGGCCAAGAAGCACGGCCTCCGTGGCGAGGGCGGCGACGACTGACGCCGCACGAAAGGCGGCGCGGCGAGCGCCTTCGCGCCCGCCGCGCTTCGGTCCTTCGGGTCGATCGGCTCAGAGCGAGCGGAGGAGCTTCGAGACGTTGACGTCCTCGGGCTGCTCGGGGCCCCACGAGAACGGCGTGGGGGCGCCGTACTCGCGGTCGATGGCGTTGCGCTGCTTGCGCTCGTCGGCGAACCGCTGCATGTGGGCGGCGCTCGTGCGGCACGACGCCATCTCCGCCGTCTTGGAGGGGTGCGCGCCCCAGCGCATCTCGACGCAGTGGTACGGGTCGAACGAGAGGTCGAAGAGGCGCGTCTCGACGTCGGCGAGGGTGAGGGTCACCGAGGCGCCCGCGCTGTTCTTGTAGGTGATCTTGCAGCTCGCCGCGAGCCCGCCCCAGATCTCCTTGTACTTCGCGGTGAGCTGGGCGCTCGAGCCGGCGAACGCGATCTTGTTCGAGCGCTGGTCGACGAGCGTGCGCGTCTCCTTGATGAAGGTCGCGATGCCGCGGAAGCTCGCCTTGAGCCGCGCGTCGCGCGACGGCGTCGACAGCTCTTCCCACTCGCCGCTCGCGCCGTAGATGTTCGGGGGCACGACGCCGAGGGGGCCGTTCGCGACGCGGGCGGCGCCCGCGACCGAGGTCGCGCGGTCGCCGAGGTCGGAGCAGAGCTGGGTGGTGAGCTCCTTGAACTGCTGCTCGGGCTGCATCGGCGCGCCGTTCGAGAGGCGCTCGCGCACCCAGTCGTAGTAGCCGCGACCCTTGCCGTACTGCGCGGTCGCGCTCCACGCGTATTTCGAGCCGGTGAGGCGCGCGTTCGGGGTGCGGGTGAAGGCGCGACCGTCGAAGGCGATGGGCCGGAACTTGCGGAAGCCGCCGCCCTGGGCCGCGCCGCCGACCGCGAACTTCTCGCTGAGGATCCCGAAGGTCAGCGAGTTGTCGGGGTGGCCATCCATGAGACGCACGGTGCCGTCGGCCTCGACCTTGTAGACGATGAGGACGTGCCCGTTCGGGTCGTAGAAGACGACGCCCGGCTTCACGGAGTCCTTGGTGACGTCGATCGGGTAGGTGTCGGTCGCCTCGACGTCCCCCGCCATCCGGAACATGCCGGAGTGCACGCTCGCCGACACGCCCGACATCAGGCCCTGGAGCGTCGGAAACTCGCGCATGTCGCGGAACGCGACCGGGTGGATGCCCTTGCCGTACCGGACGTCCGCGCCCTCGTTGGCCTCCGCGGCGCTCACGAACTGGAAGGGCCGGCCGGTCTTCGCGGCGAAGTAGGCCCGGAGCTCCATGGGGAGGTCGGCGCAGTCGGCGAAGACGTTGAGGTTGCCGTCGCCCGGCTTCTTGAGCGGGTTGATCGACGCGTCGTTCAGGCACGCGTTCACCGAGGTGCAGCGGTTGGAGGCGCGGGCCTCGCCGATCTTCTGGACGAAGCTCGCCCACTCGGCCTCCGCCTGGTCGTCCCACGGCCGGGTGCCCATCGTGATCGCCTCGTCCGAGGCCTCGTCGTCGGCCTGCTCTTCGGCGACGCAGCCGGTCGTCAAGCCGCTCATGAGGGCGGCGGCGGCGAGGAATCCGAACGCGGTGAGCTTCTTCACGGGGAACATGGCCAATCACTCCTGGCCGTCGGCGCCGCCGACGGCGAACTCTCGTGGGGGTGGGTAAGCGGGTCAGCGCGGGGCGCCGGTCTTGCCGTCGCGCGCGTTCGGACCGTTCGTCTTCGAGCAATAAGTTCCGTCGAACTTCCCGCCGGTGCGCGGGATACGGCTATTCAGGTTGGGATTGTCGGCGGGCTTCACCGCGCAGGCCCAGGCGCGCATCTCGTTCGCGTCCCAGGTCTTGAAGGTGGTCACCGCCTGGCCCGCGGGCAGCGCGGCGACGGTCTCGTGCTTGGGGTACGCCACGTCCACGATCTCCATCGCCCCGCCCCGCGCCGGGTTCGGGACCTTGTCGAGCTGGGGCTCGGGGAGCACCGTCAGGTCGGCGGCGATGTATTTGCCCTCGACGCCGTTCTTGGCGTCGGGCCCGTTCTCGCGGGTCGAGTGCGGGTAGCGCATGTCGAAGCCCAGCATGTGGGTGAGCTCGAGCACGTGCTCGCCCTGCATGCGCTGGCAGCCGTGGGAGATGCGGCCGCGCACGAGGCGCCAGTCTTCGTCCTTCGTGCCGTTGCCGTCGAGGTCCTCGGCGTCCGAGTAGTCGATGGGGCCGTGCATCGCGAAGCGGCGGTCGTCGTGGTAGTTCAGGAACGGGAAGCCGCCCCAGTTCTCCTTGCCCGACTGGCCGGCGTCGCGGGGCCGGTAGGGGCGCACGTTGAGGTGGTCGTAGTGGCCGGGGACGTTGTTCCACTGGCCGTTCTTCTTGCCGCCGGTCGCCACCGGGTAAACGACGGTCACCTTGGTGCGGCCGGCCGCGCCCGGGGTGGCGACGGCGTAGAACGGGAGCTTCGAGGCGTCGAAGCCAGCCGGGAGGGTGCCCGTGACCCGGAGCGTGTGGCCGGTGATCGAGGTGACGAGCTTCACGTCCTCGAGCGCGGGCATCGGGCCCTCGTAGAGCCAGGGCGGCGTCGTGTCGTTGCCCGGCTTCTTGATCTCGTCCTCGGAGGCCTCCTGGTCGTCGACCTCGGCCGAGCAGGCCGCGACGGAGGCAACGAGTCCAAGGAGGAGACCGGTGAGCGCCAGCCGGGTGAGCATGCCCAACCCTTGTGCACGATGTAGGCCAACAACCTACCCAGGGGCCCAGACACCTAAATAGCTGAAATGACGTCTCGTTCCGCTGGTGTCGCTCTCCGGTGACGGTGGAACTTTCGTCGGACCGGTGGATCGGCGCCTACCCGCTCCTACATGCGCCCCCATGATCGGGGGGCGCACCGCGTGTCCCTGAACGCCGGCTCTCCTCAAAAAGACCGAGGCCGCCGCGCTCAGAACGCGAGGGACAGATCGGCCGAGCCGATGTACGCGCGCGCGTTGTCCACGCTGACGCCGCCGAGGGTGTACTCCTCGTAGTGGAAGCCGATCACGTCGAAGGAGCCGCCGACCCTGAAGGACTCCATGAGCCCGAGGAGTCGGCCGGCGCTCGTGCGGCGCAACGTGTAGTTCACCCTCGCCCCGAGCGAATAGCTGAAGAAGGGCGAGAGCTCGCGGTCGCCGGTGACGTATTGACCCTTCGGGCCGAGCGGGGGGTCGCCGCCGGTGTAGTCGTCGCTCCAGAAGAGGGCGCCGGTCTGCTTGTAGAGGCGGCCGCGCAGCGAGGCCCGCAGCGACTCGAGGACGTACTTCTCGAGCTCGGCGTCGACGGTCCCGCTCTTCACGTCCCAGGTGTCGTTGTAGGCTCGTATCCCGACACGCACAGCCGCCTTGATGGGCCGGAGGTAGAGGTTGCCGCGGAGCGCGACCGCCTGCCGAGCGCGGTTCTCGGGGTGGTGCTCCTGCGCCCGCAGGCCCTGGCCGATGACCACGCTGCGGTACGGGCTCGACTGGAAGCCGCTCGACACCTGGGCGGTGTAGACGAGCTGGGTGACGAAGATCGGCGTCCACGACTGCGACCAGCTCCCCTGGAAGCCGTCGACCCCGAGGTCGCGCTGGGCGCGGAGCGGATCGCTCGTGAAGCAGCCGGCCGAGGTCTCGAGGGCGCGGTAGCGCGTGGGCGGGTCGTTGACGCCCTGCACCCGGTCGCACACGCGATCGATGTTTCGCGCGTAGCTGATCTCGAACTGGGTGTTGTGGTCGTACGCCTCGGTGCGGATCGCGACGCCGAACGAGTGTGAGCGGTAGTCGTTTTCGGTCGAATACGAGTAGTTCCCGGTGGCGGTGACGTCGCCCTTCTTCAGCGACAGGCCGCCGCGGCCGGTGTGGCGGAGGTCCTTCACGCTCGCGGTCGAGATGACGTCGGCCGCGGGGTTGTTCCGCTGGTACGCCGGCCCTGCCTTGGTCGACACGCTCGCCCCCGAGACGATGTCGGCCTCGTACCCCGCCCGCACGCCGAGCCACTCGGTCGGCTTGGCGGCGAGATCGCCGCCGGGGGTGTAGACGAACATGTTCGTCCGGGTCGGCGACTCGTAATAGACCGTGTGCGCGGTGTCGAAGGTGACGACCTCGGCGCGCGCGCGCGCGGCGACACCCAGCGACGCGAGCGCTGCCGCGACGGCGACGGTGGCGCGCGGGCTCAGTTGCACCCGCACCCGCCGCCGCTCACGCCGGCGCCTCCGTAGCTGCCTTCGCGGTTGTCGATGGCGTGACGGAGCTGGGCGCGCCCCT